>JAHFFF010000093.1 GCA_023248095.1 Candidatus Omnitrophota bacterium
GCCGGTAGGATCCATGCTGAATTTGGAGGTGAACCTTCCGAACCAGCCTAAGCCGCTTGCCCTGACCGGCCAGGTGGTCTGGACCAAGCAGGTGCCCGCCTCACCCAATTCACCGGATTCAAAACGACGTTTCTTTGTGGGGATCCACTTCCACAATTTGACAACCGAAGCGCAGGCGAGGCTGCTCGGCCTGCTCGGAAATCCAGCCGGTGACGGCCTTGCCGAGGCAGGCAGAGAGGGCGTGCAGCCGGGTCGAGCTTCGCAATACGCCCGAATCAAAAGAGTTCTCTGGCTGGGTGAAGTGGGAGCGAGTGCTGCGTTCCTCTGGGGAGTCAGCGCGACGGGGGTATCTCGGAAGTTGGATCATTGGGCCACGGGTCAAGTCAGCCTATGGCCGCTGCAGGTGGCCCTTTACGTCGGGCTGCTTTGGTTGGGTTGGAGCCTGTTCAGCTTTCCCCTGGACTGGTTCGGGGGATTCCGATTGGAGCATCGGTTTGGTCTTTCCACGCAGCGATTCCGGGAGTGGCTGAAGGATTACGGCAAGCAATTCGCGCTCGGTGGTCTTCTGGGGTTAATCCTGGTGGAGGGCTTGAGTACCCTGGTGCGGGCAGCACCGGCCGCGTGGTGGTGGTGGGCAACCCTCTGCTGGATTGCGTGGTCGATCTTGCTGACACACGTGGCCCCGATTCTGCTGATCCCCATCTTCTACCGCCAGACTCCCCTGACAGATGCCTCCCTGCAACACCGGCTAGAACAGCTCCTGGAGCGGTGCCGCACTCGAGTCCAGGGGATCTTCGAGGTGAACCTGAGCCGGACCACACGCAAGGCCAACGCGTGCCTCTGCGGCATGGGGGGCTCGCGCCGAGTCTTGATCAGCGACACCCTCCTGTCGCATCACGCGCCCGAAGAGGTGGAGGTGGTTTTGGCCCATGAGCTCGGCCACCATCGGATGCACCACATTGGGATCCTCCTTATCTTAAGCAGCCTCTCCACGGGGTTTTCCTGTTTCCTCGTGGACCGAGGGGTGCGCCTGTGGAGTATGCCCTTCGGGATCTCATCGCTGCAAGATCTGTCCGCCTTGCCGCTGATCGGGTTGGGATTGCTGCTGGCCAGCCTGCTGCTCATGCCGGTGACTCAAGGGATTTCCCGCTGGCTGGAGGCGCAAGCGGACCGCTTCGCCCTGGAGCAAACCCGCAATCCGAGCGCCTTCATCACGACGATGCGGCGACTGGCTGAACAGAACCTGTCGGAGCTGGAACCGCCGCGTTGGGTGGAGTGGCTCCTCTACGATCATCCGCCCATTGCCAAGCGCATTGCCATGGCGGAACGATTCGGTGCGACCCATGCCTGACTGCATCTTCTGCAAGATCGTCACAAAAGAGATTCCGGCGAAGATTGCGTATGAGGATGCTCACCTGGTGGCGTTTTCCGACATCAACCCGAAGGCCCCGGTGCATCTTCAGATCATCCCGAAAGAGCACATCGCTCGGGTCTCGGAATTAACGGAGAAGAATGCCGATCTGGTAGCAAAATTGGTGATGACCGCCAATCGGCTGGCGCGCGAGTACGGAGTAGCCGAGCCGGGGTATCGGCTGGTGATCAACTGCAATCCGGGGGCCGGACAATCGGTGTATCACCTCCACCTGCATCTCTTGGGTGGCCGGCCGATGAAATGGCCGCCGGGATAAAGACAGGAAACGGAGAACGATGAGTTCATACGATGTCGTTGTCATCGGTGCAGGACCAGCAGGGAATATCTGCGCGTATCTCACCGCAAAGGCGGGGTTATCCACCCTCGTGGTGGAAGAGCACGAGGCGGCCGGCCTGTTCGTCAATTGCACCGGGATCATCGGCGTGGAGGCATTCGATCGCTTTAATCTCCCGACGGAGCCGATCCTCAGCAGCCTGCGCACCGTGACCTTTTACGCTCCCTCCGGGCACTCGTTCCGTTACGATCCGGGCCGACCGTTGGCCCACGTGGTCAGCCGTCAACAATTTGACCACGCCTTGGCCAGCCTGGCCGAGTCGGAAGGGGCTCATTTCCGCTACGGTTACCACGCCCGATTGATCCGGGTCGATTCCGAGGCCGTAGAACTGAAGGATCGGGAAGAAGATCCCGAACCGATTCGGGCCCAGGTCGCCGTCATTGCCACCGGTTTCGGATCCAACCTTCCTCTGCAGGTCGGCCTTCAGGGACCCCGGGAGATCGTCTACGGCGCCCAGGCTGAGGTGGAGATGGAGGACTTGCGCGACGTCGAGATCTACCTGGGTCGGCAAGTCGCGCCGGAGGCCTTCGCCTGGGTGGTTCCGCTGCAAGAAAGAATCGCGCGCGTCGGCCTGGTGGCCTCCAAAGAGGCTCCCCGGTACTTCCAGAAGCTCCTTCAACATCCTCCCATCTGGAACCGGCTCCTCACACGCCAACCCAAGATGCTGCTCAGTCCCGTCCCCACCCAACCGATCGAGTGCAGCTACACCGACCGGGTCCTGGTGGTGGGTGAGGCCGCCGGCCAAGTGAAGACCACCACGCAAGGCGGCATCTATTACGGGATGCTCTGCGCTGCCCTGGCGGCGCAGACGATTGAGATTGCCGCAAAGGCCGGCGATTTCCGTGCGCAGGTGCTCCGCCGGTATGAGCAGGCCTGGACTCGGGCCATCAGTCAGGAGCTCAAAACAGGCCTTTCCTTGAGGCAGCTCTTCGCGCGCTTGAGCGACTCACAGATCGACGCCCTCGTCGAATTGGGAACCCGCGATGATATCATAGGACTGGTCAAGCGCCTGGCTCAGTTCGATTGGCACCGGGACTTAATCCAAACGTCGCTGAATCTGCCCGCACTGCAGGAGGTGGTTCGCGGAGGGCTTTGGTAAAAGGTGTTCCATCATCGGTCCAAAGGATACAAGTACTCCAACACCCGCCGGTACATACGGCTGCCGGCTGCCTGGCCCATCAAGTATGAGCCCCAGGCGCAAGGCAGCGGCCGGCAGGTGACGCATACATCGGACGTCAGCGCGGGCGGGGTTGCCATCTCCGTTCGAGAAATGTTGCCGGCTGGCAGCCGAATCCGCATGGAGATCCATGTGCCCCCCCTGGGCCGCAGCATCTCCGCTGAGGGGGAGGTCGTGCGATGCGTCGCCTCGCATCGCGGCGGGTTCAGCATCGGCATTCGCTTCCATCGGATCGACCCCAAGGACCAAACCGATTTCAACGAGGCGATCGAGCAGTTTTACAGCCCCAGGCAGCGGGATCGTCAGCACGGCGGAGCCTGGTGGCGGAGATTCTCCGTATGAAACCCTTCATCCGCACCCTGCCGCTTTTGCTGCTCTGTCTGGCCATTTTACCGGAGGCAGCTCGCGCGCTGGAGGTTGATCCTTTCGCCGAACAAAAACCATTGCTATCGAGGGAAAAATCTTCAACCCCCGGTAAGAAGGAAGAGCAACCCTCACAACCTGAGGGGCCGCCGATCGAACCGGAATCCGTCAGTCTGGAGAAACCGGATACCTTGTGGGATTTCTTCGCCAAACGGACTCAGATCGGATACGGCTTCGAATCTCTCTACAACGACAACATCACCTTGCGGGATAATCACCGGCAGGAAGATCTCATCGGCACCCTCGACAGCGTCGTTCTATTCACAGACCCGCGCGGGTCGTTCCTGTACGGAAGCCAGTATGAGGTCAACGCATTCCGCTACATGTATCTCAATCGTAACGCCATCAACCACGACTTGGTCGCCTTTGCGGACTTCGATCCGGGTGGACGATATTCTTTGCGCGCAAATTATTACCTCAGCGTGCGCAATGCACTCACGTTAGGAAACCCCGGGCTGGACGTCTTCATCACAAGCAGCGACTTCCAGAGAAGCGCCGAACACAAGGGCGAGGCCCAGCTGAAATACCTGTTGAACGAAACCTTCTCGCTGGCTTCCAATATCAGCTATTCGGTCTTCGACCTGCAGAAGACGATTGACTCCTCCATTGACCGCCATACCCTTGAGACAACACTGGATCTCAGCCGCGAGATGAACCCTGTTTGGGCCGTGTTCGTCGGCGGAGGATATAGAAACCTATCTGTACCCGGAGACAAATTGAAGAATACCAACTCCTTTACCGGTCGACTCGGTACACAGTATAACGCGGGCCCGAACGAGAAGCTGAGTGCCATTTTCGAGCTTGAGTTCCCCCGAATCAAGAAACAGGAAAGGAGTACGGATCTGAACTTTTCGGGCGGCTGGACTCACCTGCTCAACCCACGCACAATTCTCAAGTTGGGTTATGTCGACACCCGCCGGACCTCGTTCGTCTCCGGCAGAACGGAATTCCGGTCCAAGGTGCCTTCCGGCGCCATCTCGTACCAGCTCACCCCTTTGATTACACTGGATTTCAGCGGCCAGCTTGAGCGTCAGCGCTCCGACAAATCCGCCGTCACAGGGGGGACGGCGCCCTCCAGTGTAAGCCACCGGCTATACGCGTGCAAGGCCGCCGTGGCCTGGCAGGTTCGGGAGCAGGCACGCATCCTACTGGCCTACTCACACAAGCGATCCACCACGCGTGACTTCACGGAGAGGACAGTCTATCTTGATTTCGAAGCGGCGTTCTGAAATGCGCACTGCTCTCCTGCGGCTAGGACTGCTGTTCACCTGCATTGCGCTGGCAGCCGGCTGCGGCAGCATGGCTAAGAAGCTCAGCTTAGGCCTACCCTTAGGAGGAACGACCGCCCAGATCCTTTCCCCCGAGGAAGCGCTCAAGGAGGCTTATCTGCTGCGGACCAGTGACGAGATCTCCATCTCCCTCATCGGCCACTCGGAAGGCGAGGCGAAGACGATCGTCCGGGAGGACGGCACCGTCCTTCATCCCTTGCTGGGAAGTTTCCCTGCCCTCGACCGGACGTTGCGGGAATTGGAAACGGATATTGAGAAACAACTGCAACTGAAATTCACGACGGATAAATCTGCCACCCATGAAACTGAAAAGCCCGCGTCCGATCGACTTTCTCCCTCGGAGGCGTTCGGCCAGATCTACCAGCTTCAGCCGGGAGATCAACTGGAGATCTCCGTCTGGCAACATGCAGAACTATCGCAGAAGATTTTCGTTCGGGAAGACGGCACGTTCTCCTTTCCTCTCCTGGGAACAGTCCAAGCGGCCGGGCGCTCCATTTCAGAAGTCGAACGGGAAATCCGCGACAGGCTTGCCGCGGATTACTTGGTCGATCCGCAGGTCACCGTACACTTGTTCGGAACACAATTCTCCGTCTTGGGCCAGCGGGGCCAATCCGGAACCTTTCCCATCGAGGGCAACATGGACCTGCTGACCGCCGTCAGCAAGGTGGGGGACATCGAAACCTTGAAAACCGATCAGGTGGAGATCCTCCGACACTATATGGGCAAGCAGATCGTCATTGAAACCAATGTCAACCAGGTTTTGGAAGGGCAGCAGCCGAACGTTTCCATACTCCCCCGGGATATGATTTACCTCCGGGTGCCTATAACCGAAGGAAAGGTGTCCGTCAGGCTGATCGGAGGTAAATTCACCATCCTGGGCGAGGTCAACAGCCCCGGCACTTACTTGATCGAAGGCTCCACGGACGTGCTGGCCGCTATCAGCCTGGCGGGCGGCATCTCCAAATTCGGCTCCAGCCGCATTGAGGTCATCCGAACCCGCGGGAAGAAAAAGGTGGTCATTCGAGCGGACATCAGCCGCATCCTCAAAGGAGCGGATCCCAATTTCCCCATCTTGCCTCGGGACACGATTTTCGCGAGACGCCGTCTATTTTGATGACGGCTTCACTACAGCGCTGGCTCCTCCTGCTCCGAATCCCGCTGGCACTCCTAGGCGTCGTCTTGTTCTTTACCCTCTATAACCGGTTCCTCCTCGATAGCAACCTGCGTAATCTCAGAACCTCCCTATCCATTTTGGATACCGCTACGGGTGTCGGACAGGCAGAGGCCGCCCTGCTCCTAGTCGATCAGACCTTGGTTGCCCAAATGGCGCAGGAGGAGACCGATTTGAGGGCCACCGCGACCCTGCAATACAGTCAGGGGATATTGGCTGGGGCGCAAGCTCAGCGGCCGGTAGACGACAGTCAGGTCATGCTGAACCTCCTGGAGGAAAGCCAAACGAGTGAGCGGCTAGGCATCTTGAGGACGCTCGACGGGGCAAGCTCGAACCTCCAATCCGCCCTGAAGGGGATGGCCCTTTTGCCCCGCCAAGTTCTCGGAAAAACCCTCTCGCCGGAGATTGACAGCCTGCAGATGCAGGAGGCTGCTCGGCTAGAGCATCTGGGTCGGACGGTGGAAGCAGCGCAGATCTATGAGAAGCTCCTCCAGGATTATCCCAACTATGCCGGAGGCACCTCGCTGAAGCTGAGGTTGGGATATCTTTGGCAGCGTTCGGGTGAGTTTCGTCGAGCCGAGAATCTGTACCAGGAGGTGCTCCGCGATACACGGGATCCCAAGGAGACCGCCACG
>JAHFFF010000094.1 GCA_023248095.1 Candidatus Omnitrophota bacterium
GGCGCGTCCTGGCGGAGTTGGGGATCGACTGCTATCATCAGGTGACCGTTGGAGATAATCCGAAGCGCCTGGGGGAGGCCATCCGTACTGCCCTCGGCAGGGCGGACTTGGTGATTACCTGTGGCGGCCTGGGACCGACGGTGGATGATGTGACACTGGAAACGATCGCGCGCGTCACGGGGTGCCAGCTGGTGCTCAGGCAATCGATCCTTCGCGAGATCCGCCGGCGTTTTATACGCCAAAAGATCCGGATGCCGGCCTCCAACCGCCGGCAGGCTTTGATACCCGAAGGGGCTGTGGTTTTCCCGAATCAGGTCGGCACGGCACCGGGATTTCTCCTCCTCCTTCGACAGGCTCAAGGTGAGCGGACGAGCCGAAGGACTCAAGGGAAACGACTGTTGGTGGCCCTGCCGGGGCCGCCCACCGAGTTGATGCCGATGGTGAAATCCCATCTGATTCCCCGCTTGCGGCGTTACGCTGGAAGCAACATTCTACGGTCCAGGACTCTGAAAATTACCGGTGTGAGCGAATCCGAGGTGGATTCCAGGGTGGCCGATCTGTTAGCCTTGAAGGGTTCAGTGACGGTGGGAATCTACGCGCATCCGGGCCAGGTGGACTTGCGGATCACCGCCCGAGGAAACAGCTTGAGCGCAGCGCAACAGCGAATCGCCCAAGTGGAACGGAAAATACGAAAACGATTAGGACCCTTGATCTTCGGGGCGGATGATGAGACCCTAGAGGGCGTGGTAGGACGCCTCCTTAAGAAACGGAGTCAAACCCTGGGAGTTGCCGAATCTTGCACCGGCGGACTGTTGGCCCATCGGATCACGGAGGTTCCTGGTTCTTCTTCTTATTTTCGAGGAGGTATCGTGGCCTATTCCAATGAATTGAAGGGTTCGACTCTCTCGGTTCGGACCGACGTGTTGAAAAATTACGGTGCGGTGAGCGCTCCCGCGGCATGTGCAATGGCGGAAGGGGCCCGACGGCTGACCGGTTCGGATCTCGGGATAGCGATCACGGGGATCGCCGGGCCGACCGGCGCCACAAAGAACAAGCCGATCGGCCTGACCCACATCGCGCTGTCCATCTCGAGGGGCGTAAAAGATCACCGCTGTCTCTTTTCAGGCGACCGTTCCACAATCAAGTTCAAGGCCTCACAGGCGGCACTGAACTTGTTGAGACTCCACCTTCTTTCGGAGGCAGCACGATGATCCGGGCCTTCATTGCCGTCCCTTTGCCTGAAGCCCTCCGGCGGGAGGTATCGGCCATCCAGACCAATTTACGAACCGCGGCCGCAGATATCCGCTGGGTAGACCCGGCCAATCTTCATCTGACGCTCAAATTCCTGGGAAGCGTCGAGGAGGAGCCCCTCGCAAAACTCAAAGAGGCGCTCCAAGCCGCGGTACGGCCGGTCTCCCCTTTTATCTTTCAACTGGAAGGGGTTGGGACGTTTCCTCGAACCTCTCAACCACGCGTGGTTTGGCTGGGAGTGAGTCAAGGGAAAGAGAAACTGGTGGAGGTCGCTGAGGTGGTCGAGAAGACCTGCGTTGAGTTGGGGCTGCCTGCCCAGGACCGCTCCTTCAGCCCTCACCTGACCCTGGGCCGGATCCAGTCGAAGAGAAGGTTGGAGCAGCTGCTTGAACGGATTAAATCGGTCCAGTCCCGGCGTCCGCCGCTGGCGCAGGCCAAATCCTTGACCCTGTTTCAGTCCACCCTGACCCCTGAAGGTCCCGTTTACAACCCGCTGGGTGAAATCCAGTTGGGGAAATAACCCAGCAGGATCCTCAGGATCAGGTTCGTCGCCAGACCCGCCAGAAGATCATCCAGAACAATCCCCCAGCCTCCCGGAAGCCGTTCCACATGTCGCAAGGGAAACGGCTTGAGGATGTCCAGCAATCGGAAGAGAAGGAAGCCCTCAAGGTAGATCCGCGAACCCACGGGCAAAAACACCAAGGCCACCATCATACCGGCAACCTCGTCGATCACCACGGCTGAGGGGTCCCGTTTTCCCATCGCTTGAGCCGTCGGCCCGGCACTCCAAAGAGCCAAGCCAATCGCCACCCCACAGCCAACGACCTGCTGTGCCGGATGAGCGCTCAAGATCCAGGCGACGCCCAACCCAACCAACGAAGCCAACGTGCCGGGAGCGATGGGGCTGTAGCCGATCCCTCCGACCGTTGCGATGGTCCGCATCAAAGGCTCAGGATCAGCTTGCGATGTCTCCAGAGAAAAGAGATCCCGCTGGTGAGGGTCAGGATCACCGTCAAGAACATCAAACCCAAAACCCCCTGTTGACCCCAACCGACCCACTGGGCATACGGCGAGGTTACCTGAACCATTTCGCGGACGATCAGGAACAGCAGGGTCAGAGAGATCGCCACCATTTGGGAAGCGGTCTTGTGCTTCCCGGCGGCCTCCGCGGGAAGAAGATGCCCTTTCCCTAAGGCAAACAGCCTGACACCGGTTACCAGGAACTCTCGGGTTGCGATTAAAACCACCATCCAGGCGGGCGCGACCTGCAGCTGAACGAAGGCCACAAAGGCAGAAAGGACCAGGATCTTATCGGCAATGGGATCCATGAGAATCCCGAAGTCCGTCACCCAACCGCGGCGCCGCGCCAGCCGGCCGTCCCACAGATCGGTGAGAGAGGCCATAACAAATACCCCCAAGGCAGCCACTTTTGAAGACAGCCCCGGAAGAAGCAACAGGAGTATGAGCAGAAAACTTAACACAATCCGAAACAACGTGAGTCGGTTCGGAAGGTTCACCCCACTACCTCCGTCATCTTACTGTTGTCTGCCTCGGATCTTCTCCAGCAGAAGCGTCGCCCGGTTGCGGAGCGTAGGATCCGGGTCTTGACTGGCCTGGGTCAGCGCGGGAACAGCCAGCGTGCCCATTCTGCCTAATGCCGTGCTGGCGCTGGAACGAATGCTCTCCTCCGGATCCTTCAGCGCCAGTACCAAATCAGGTATCGCCGGTTCGGCTGAAGAGCCCAACTTTCTCAATCCCTCAGCAGCCATGTATCGGACCGACCGGTCCTCATCCTTTAAGGCAGCGGTGAGATACGGGATTACCTCCATCTGCTCCGCAGGCAGCATGAGAAGCACTTGGACAGATCCTGAACGAACCGCTGGATTGGGATCCTTGAGCGAACGCTCCAAGGCCGCCAAAGCGGCCGAACCTATCTTGCTCAGCGCCTCGGCCGACTTCGTTCTTAGATTGATGTTAAAATCTCCTAAAAGTTCGACCAGGGTGGGAACCGCACTCTCCGCAGCCGATCCCAGTTGTCCGATCAATTCCAGTGCTTTGAGCCGAAGGACGTCGTTTGCATATTTGTTTTTCAGCAAGCGAACCAAGATGGGGACACCCTGGGAAGCGCTGGAAGGGTCCACCTTAAGCAGAACCTCCACCGTGCGGAGCCGTTCCTCTTCTTGCTCGCTTCCCAAAAGGTTATATAACGCCGGTACGGTTTTCTTCGCAGCAGGCCCAAGAAGCTCTACGGCATTGAGTGCACTGCTTCGGACTTCCGGCTCACCGTCTCCTAAACCACGGGAGAGGGCAGGAACCACCTCTTTTGAGCCGGCCCCCATCCGGCCCAATGCCACAATGGCGCGAGCGCGAACCTCCTTGTCGGAATCCTGAAAGGCTTGAAGTAAAACAGGAACCACCTTCTCGTTTTGCGCCCCGATCCTCTCCATTATGCCGATGACACAGATCCGGATCTCTTTATCGGGATCCTTCAATGTCTCCATGAGGATTGGAAAAGCTGCCGGCACCTTCAAGCTGATATTTCCCAGAACCAAGAGCACCATGATGCGGATGTCCTTATCCTGTTCATTCAAGGCCTGGACGAGCACCGGCATGATCTTCGGATCGATCTCCCTCCTGGTCAGGGAGGCCCATTTCTTCAAGGCATCGTCCTGCAACCCCGCCCCTTTTCCCCCTCCAAAACCCTCCAGTACTCCCGTGGCTTCACCGGCGCCTTCTTTTTCAAGGGCCTGCAGCAAGATCGGGATGAAATCCCTCATGTAGGGATCCACCTTGACCAAGGCGATGGAGGCGACGACTCGGACCTCCGGGCTCCCGGTCTTGATGAGTCTCACCAGGACCGGCGCAGCCCCTTCCGCCGACTGCCCCAATTCACCTAAGACATGGGCGGCCCAGATCTGTTGATCGGGATTACCGCTCTGCAAAATGGAAACCAGCGGTTGCGGGTTATCTGCGGAAACCTTGGAGGGAAAATCTTCAGCCCAAACAGGGGAAACAAAAGAGAGCGTCAATCCCAGAAAGAGCAGGGAGCGGTTCATGTGGCTAGAAAGGGATTGCTTCCGCGACCAAGTCGTATTCGGTTGTGTCAACGACCTCGGCCGCAACCATCTGCCCTGGCTGCAAGGACTGAGAGGACTTTAAGAAGACCTGGCCGTCCACCTCCGGCGCATCGGCGTACGTGCGTCCAAGATAAACAGCGTCCTGCTCCAGTTCATCCACAAGCACTTCTACCGTGCGCCCTTGCCATTGCCGGTTCTCTTCCTCTGAGATCCCCCGCTGAAGTTGCATCAGCCGATGCAGGCGCTCCTGCTTGACCTCTTCCGGCACCTGCGCTGGCATCCGCTCCGCCGGCGTCTTGGGCTCAGGCGAGTAAGGGAAGATCCCCACCCGCTCGAAGCGGGCTTGCAGGAGAAACTGGGCCAACTCCTCCACATGGCTGTCGGTTTCCCCGGGGAAGCCGACGATGAAGGTCGTGCGGATGGCAATCTCCGGGATCTCCTGTCGGAATCGCTCGATCAAGCGCCGAATGAACTTCCCATCGGTTTCACGCCGCATGGCGGCCAGGAGCTGGTCGCTGATGTGTTGGAGCGGAATATCAATGTACTTGACCACCGGCGTGATCTCCCGAATCGCCCGGATCAGTTCCTCGCTCACATGGGCCGGGTGGGCGTAGAGGATTCGAATCCAGCGGATGCCCTTCACCGAGGAGAGCTTCTCCAACAGCTCCGGCAGGGAGGGCCTGCCGTACAGGTCCGCGCCGTAGTAGGAGGTGTCCTGCCCGATGAGATTCAGCTCCACCACCCCTTCGCCGGCCAACCGGGTCGCCTCCTGCGAGATGTCTTCCATCGTGCGGGATCGATGAGGCCCGCGGAACTGCGGGATGGAGCAGAAGGTGCAGGCGTGGTCGCAGCCTTCGGAGACCTTCAGGTAAGAGAAGTGTTTCGGGGTGAGTCGATGCCGAGGGGACAGGGATTCGAACAGAAGGGTCGGAACAGGAGAGGTGACGAAAAACCTCTTGGGGTCAGACCCTGCGGGGTCAGACCCCATCAACCCGGGCAGTTTAGGAAGATCGCCGGGGCCGAGGAATCCGTCCACCTCCGGCAACATTTGCAGGAGATCCTCCCGCTCGTTGCGCCGCTTCTGGGGCAGACAGCCGGCCACGTAGAGCCGCTGGACCTTTCCCCGCTTCTTCAGGTCCGCCACCTGCAGAATCACTGCGATTGATTCCTCCTCGGCGGGTTGGATGAAGGAACAGGTGTTGACCACCACGCAGTCCGCCTGAGTCACCTCCTCGGTGAAGGTGTGGCCAGCCTTTTCCATAAGGCCGATGAGGCCTTCGGAATCCACCAGGTTCCTCGCGCACCCGAGACTGACAACGTGAACCTTCACTGAGATCTCAACCCCGCATGGGTTATCCTCACACCTTTCTTGACGCCGCGGCCCAGCCCCTCAAGCTCCTTGCCGTTAAGTGAAAGCCTCATCGCCCCCGCGTTTCCGGTCCACAACTCGATCTCCTTCTTCGCCGTCCAGGTTTCCCGGGAACCTCTGGCCAGTACATTCTGAAAGATCACCGCACCGTCCGATTTGACCTGCAGCCAAACGTCCGCCGTGGTTTGGGCCGTGAGCTTGAGCGGCTTTGACGGGGAAACCAAAAACTCCGGCTCCTCAGCTTTTCTTTCAATGGCAACGGATGGCACTGCGTGCGTGGCAGGGGGTGCTTGACGCTGCCGCGACAGGGTGTGCACCAAATCCATGGTCACGTACCCGAGGAAGCCGACGCCGATCAAGGCGGCCAATACGATGCCGGCCGGGGCAAGAAGCTGGGTGAGGTTGGGAGAGGACCGGCGGGGTTGCGGAGTCGGCCGTTGGAATTGCGGAGCTGGCCGCTGCGTCGAAACCACCATGACAGAAGATTCAGGGGCCATCTCCTCGAAGAGGGCCGATCCATCGATCCCGAGGAAGGCAGCGTACTTCTTCACAAAGATCTTGGCGTAAACCGGATCCAGGACCTCTTTGACGCGGCCTTGCTCGATCGCCTCTAGGGTCCTTCGCTGGATCTTGGTGAGGCGGCAAGCCTCATCGAGGCTGATCTTCTTTGCTTCACGTGCCGATTTCAGACGTTCGCCGACCGACAGACTCACTGTTCGGGACCTCCTTTAAGTACACCTCTCTCGGCTTGGCAC
>JAHFFF010000095.1 GCA_023248095.1 Candidatus Omnitrophota bacterium
ACCGATCTATGACATCATCGCCGACATGGAGATGCCGTACGAATGGCTGCCGGAGCTTTCCGATCACTGCCGGGAGCGGGGACTGATTTTTTTGGCATCGGTCTTCGATGAGGAATCGGTCGATCGACTCGACCCTTACGTGCCGGCGTACAAGGTGGCCTCGTATGAGATGACGCACCTGCCGCTTGTGCGCCACATCGCCCAGAAGGGGAAACCGGTGATCATCGCCACAGGAACGGCCACCCTGGAGGAGGTTCAGGAAACGGTTCACGCATTCTACGAGACGGGCAACCGCTCCCTCCTCCTGATGCAATGCACGGCCTCTTATCCTGCGCCGATGGAGGCGCTGAATGTCCGCGCGATCGTCACCCTGCGGGACCTTTTCCAAGTACCGGTCGGCCTTTCCGACCATTCGCGTGATCCTCTGATCGGGCCGGTGGCTGCCGTGACATTGGGGGCAAACCTGCTCGAGAAACATTTTACCTTGAGCAACCGCCTTCCAGGTCCGGATCACCCGTTTGCCGTGGAGCCGGAAGAGTTAACACAAATGGTTCAAGCAGTCCATCAGACGGAGAAGGCGCTGGGAGATGGCCGTAAGGTGGTGCAGGAACCAGAGAGGGAACTCAGATCCTTCGCGCGCAGGCAGATCTTCGCGGTCAAGGACATCCGCCCCGGGGAGCGCCTGACCACCGGGAATCTGGCCGTGCTGCGCCGTGGGAAATTGCCCTCGGGATTGGAGCCACGGCATTTCGAGGAAATCGTGGGTCGGCGCGCCCTACGGAGTATCCTGCAGGGCAGCGCGATTCAGCGGGGAGATTATGATTAAGCAGCTATTGGGGTTGAGGCAGGCAACACCGGAAGATTGCCGTTTTCTCTGGGTATGCCGAAACGACCCGGAGACCCGGGCAGCCTCCTTCTCGGCGGCGGAGATCCCGTACGAGGAACATGAGCGCTGGTTTCGGGAAAGAGGAGGATCCTCCGATACCCGGATCTGGATTGTTCAGGATGCTGCGGCGAACCGGTTGGGTTACGTGCGGTTTTCTCTGCGGGGAGAGGAGGCCGAGATCAGCACGGCGCTCGAGCGCAGCTGCCGTGGCATGGGCTATGGCACAGCGGCGTTGCGCCTGGCCTCGGAACGACTCTTCTCGGAGGGGTCGATTCGGAGGATCATCGCCTACAGCAAGCCTGAGAACACAGGATCGCTCCGGGTGTTCGAGCGAGCAGGTTTTTCTTCACTGGGTCACTGCAAGATTCGAGGCAGCCAGGTGCACCTCTTCGTCCAACCGAGGCAAGAGGAGATCCGGATCCTTTTCCGAGTGGATGCAAGCAAGACCCTTGGCATCGGTCATCTCCGCAGGTCCCTATCGTTGGCAGCCGCCCTTAAGAGGGTCGGCCTGCACAGTGTCTTCCGGATAGAGGCCGGGTCAGGCCTGTTGGAAATGATCTCGGAGGCCGGCTTTTCCACCGTCTTCCTTCAGGAAGAGGTGCCCTGGTCCGAAGGGGATTGGGCAGCCACCCGTCAGATTGCCAGGGAGATCGGGGCCGGTGGTATCGTTGTGGATTCGGAACAGCCGACGGCGGCCGATCTGGAGCGCCTTCGGCAGTCGGGTTTCGCGGTCGTTCTTCGGGATGATCTCGGACGGCGGGGAATGCCCGCTGTGGATCTCGTGCTGAATGCAAACGCGGATGCCCAACGCATCCCTTACCCGGCACCGGGGCCGTCGACCGAGATGCAGCTGGGTCCACGGTATGCGGTGTTAGCCCCGGATTTTTGGGAGGGGGATCCTGTGCGGAAATTGAAGGAGCCACCCTTGGTTTTGGTGACCCTGGGTGGGGCAGACCCAGGAGGGCGGACGGCGCAGATCCTCTGCCGCCTCGATCGGATCGGTAAACCCTTCCGGATGCGCGTGGTGATAGGACCTCTCTTCCCCCCTACGGAACAGATCCACACCGCCGTGGGGGAACTGCGGCATCCGGTCGAATGGTGCGAAGGCGTCGGCTCCCTTCGCGGGCTTCTGGAGGAGGCGGATCTGGCCGTCTCGGGTGCGGGGCAGACGCTGTATGAATTGGCCTGGGCGGGATGCCCCGCGGTGGCGGTGGAGACGGCGCCTAACCAGCAAGGACAGGCACGGGCTCTCGAGGAGGCGGGTTGTCTGCTTCGGGGGGGAAGCGTACGGGAGGAACATTTCTTGCAAGGGGTCGAAGCGGCAGTGGAGCGCCTGCTGGGAGACGCGGCCCTTCGGGCACGGATGGGTCGGGCAGGCCGCGGTCTGGTGGATGGCCAAGGGGCCGCGCGGGTTGCGGAGAAGATCCGTCAGCGTATGATAGGAGCAGTGCATGCAGACTCAAAGTGCGCCTAGCCTAGAGCAGGAAGAGTTGTTACAGCTGCAGGATTTGCTGAGGCGGATCCACCCGTTGAACCGGACGATCGTCTCGGACGATATGGACCGAGCCGCCGATTGGCTGGACGAGGCCGTCGGTCACCCGGCCCATCGGTACCGTTATCCCACCGGAGACGAATACGGAAGCTGGATCGTCCCCCCCAGCTGGAATGTCCGGGAGGCCTACTTATCTGACGGGGAGCAGAAGATCGCTTCATACCAGGATCACGTCCTTTTTCTTGCTCCCTACAGCCCGCCGTTCGAGGGCTGGGTGAGCCGCTCGGAGCTCTTCGAACATCTGTTTCTCAGCACCCAGTGGGACGATGCCTTCGCCTACCAGCACAGGTGTGCATACGATTTCAACAAACGCCTTCAGCGTTGGGAGATCAGCCTCCCGCGGCGCTTGGCTGAGGCCCTTCACAGGGACCGTTATTATGTGAAGATCGACGTCGACGTACGACCCGGGACGCTCAATGTGCTGGAGTACACGGCCCCGGGACGTGAGAAAAAGACAGTCGCCTTGCTGAGCCATCTCTGCCATCCGGGTCAGTCGAACGACGGGTTGAGCGGTGTAATCGCCGGCATTTGGCTGATCCGCCAATTTCTCAGGCAACCCCGTCGGTTCACCTACAAGCTGCTGATTTTCCCGGAGACGATTGGAAGCTCCGTCCATGTCGTGGCCCAGGGGATGTCACGGGAAAAGATGGAGGCCGCTCTGTTTCTGGAGACGATGGGCAGGGGAGACCGTCTTTATCTGAAGAAGACTCGAACGGGTGAGGAACCGATGGACTTGGCGATTCGCTCTTTGGTGCAGGAAGATCCGGAGATCGGGCTTCACGATTTCTACGAGGGCTATGGAAACGACGAGCTGGTGTTTGATTTCGCCAACGTCGGGATACCCTCTGGATCGGTTCAGCATTTCCCCTTTGCGGAGTACCACACCAGCCGAGACACACCGGAGATCATCGACTGGGGCAAATGGAGACGGGCCGCGGAGCTGGCATCGGAGTTGTTCCGCCGTCTCGAAGAGGATCGACTCATCCGTTTGAAGTTCCCCGGTCCGCCTCATCTGACCCGGTACCGCCTCTACGCAGACGCGGTCTTGGAGCGGGAGCGGTTTAAAAAGGTTGCAAGGCTGCTGACGCTGTGTGACGGACGGCACACCCTGTTGCAGATGTGTGACAAGAGCGGTCTGCCCTTTGAGGACGTTCGGCACTTCTTCTCCACCCTGGATGAGGCGGGGCTTCTCGCATGACAGTGCAACGGCTGCCCCGGCGTGTTCTGACGGTAGGGGCCTCCTCGGGCATTGGGGAGGCGACGGCACGGCTCCTCGCACGGCGAGGGGCGTCCGTTTGCATCGTGGGACGCAGGGAGGGTCGCTTGACGGAGATTGCGCAGTCGATCCAAGCGGAGGGAGGTCGGTGCCAGACCCTCTGTCTCGATGTCACGCAGGGGAATGCCGCCCAGACCTGTCTGGATCAGGCTCAGGCCCTCTTGGGGGCGATTGACGATCTGGTGCTCAGCGCCGGCGATGGACTGCTCTCCCCCATCGCCCAAAGCGATCCGGATGCCGTTCGCAAGCTCGTCGAGATCAATCTATTGTCGGTGTTCGATTTCTCCCGATTGGCCTACCCACGCATGCAGCGTGGTGGCTCCATCGTCTTCATCAGTTCTCCCGCTGGGCTTCACGGGGTCGCCGGACTGAGCGCCTACTCCCTGAGCAAGGGAGGGTTGGCCCCCTTCGCCCATGCCCTGGCGAGGGAATATGCTCGTAAGCAGATCCGGGTGAATGTGGTCGCGGCAGGTTACGTTCAGACGGAGATGACGGCACGGATGTTTTCCCATCTGGCACCGGAGCAGCTGGAGGAACAGGTCTTTCGCAAACATCCCCTCGGGCCTGGGAAGCCGGAAGACGTTGCAGAGGCAATCGCCTTCCTTTGCTCAGAGGGAGCCCGATGGATCACCGGCGCGGTGCTCCCGGTAGACGGCGGCTACACGGCTGGCTATGGTTGATGTTCGCGCCGTCGTAGCTCAGGCGCTCGGGCTTTCACCGGAGAGCCTACCCGAAAATGCCAACATGGAGACGGTACCGGAATGGGATTCCTTCGGGCATCTGAGCGTGCTGCTTGCACTGGACAAGGTAACCCAGGGAAAGGCAAAGGGGATGCCCGGTTTAGCGAAGGCCACATCGGTGGAAAAGATTTCAGCGTTGTTGAGAGAGAACGGGTTGAATCCATGAGAGGTGTCCCTTTTCACGCGAAGGTCGCGCGCCTGGAGTATTGCCTCCCTGAGCGGGTGGAGTCCAACGAGCAGCTCCTCCAGGAGAATCCGGATTGGAAGCTGGAAAAGATTGTTCAGAAGACCGGCATTACCCAGCGTTACCTTGCGGCACCGGAGCAGACGGCCGCAGACCTCTGCGTGGAGGCGACTGAGAAGCTGTTCGCGAAGGCCCCCGTGGATCGTCAGGAGATCGACGCCCTCCTCTTCTGTACGCAATCGCCGGACTTTGTGCTGCCGACCTCGGCCTGCATCATCCAAAACCGGCTGGGTCTTCCCACGAAGACGGCGGCCTTTGATTTCAATCTGGGCTGCTCTGGTTTTGTGTACGGATTAGCGTTGGCAGGATCCATGATTGAGGCGGGCCTGTCCGAAAGCGTTCTTCTTCTGTGCGGAGACACATACACCAAGTACATCGATCCCCATGACCGAACCTGCCGCCCGATCTTCAGTGATGCAGGAACGGCTACCTGGATCCGGCGTTCCGAGCGGCCGCTGTTGGGTCCCTTTGATCTCGGCACGGACGGTTCGGGCTACGGCAACCTGATCGTTCCGAACCGCGGAGCGCGCGCGGCCAAGAACAGCGGGTCATCCGACACGGCCCTTCACATGGATGGGGCATCGGTCTTTATGTTCACGATGAACGCCGTTCCCAAGAATGTGAGGGGGTTACTCGCAAAGGCCGGCATGGAGCCGGGTCAGGTGGATTCCTTCTTCTTCCATCAGGCGAGCCGGGTGGTCTTGGACGCCATCGAGCAGAATCTTCAGTTACCTCCTGAAAAGGTTGTCCGTGAGTTGGAGGATGTCGGGAACACCGTTTCCTCCACGATCCCGATCGCCTTGAAGCGCTCAGCGGAGGGGGGCCGCCTTCAGCCGGGCCAGCGAGTGCTGCTGTGCGGCTTTGGGGTCGGCTACTCCTGGGGTTCCTGCCTGCTGGAATGGTCGGGGGAAGAGTCACGGCCATGACCCCGGGATCATTCGGTTTTTCGGAAATTGTGCAGGCCTTGCGCAGCGTGGGACTCCAGAAGGGTGAGACCGTCAAGGTTTACAGCCGGCTTTTTACCCTGGGCCTACCTTCCGGTGTGGAGTCGGTCGCAGAGATCCCGGATCTCTACCTGCGAGCTCTTCTGGAGGTGCTGGGGAAAGAGGGAACCGTTGTGGTTCCAACCTACACCACTTCGTTTGGTCGGTTCGGCAGGCCCTTCATCCTGGAGGAGTCACCGTCTGAGATGGGGAAGTTCAGCGAGCACGTGCGCACACGGCCGGGGGCCCTCCGGTCCCTCCATCCGATCCATTCCGTGGCGGCGCTGGGCCCTAAGGCGTCGCTCCTGACAAAGGACCATCCCCGTTGGAATGTGGGACACGATACCATCTGGGAACGGTTGAGGCGGGAGGGAGCTCGGGTTGTGACCTTGGGTCTTCCTCCGCGTCAATGCATGACGGTCGTGCATCATATTGAATCTCTGGCGTGTGCACCGTACGTTTACCACAAGGTCCTGCGCGGGGAAGTAACGGCCGGTGGAAAGCGGGTCCCGCACGATTTTCTCATGTCGGTCCGGTACCTCCAATTTGGGATTGCTTGGGATCTGACCCGACTGGAGAACAGCCTGTTGCAGGAAGGTCACCTGAAGAAGGCCCCCCTGGGGGAGGATGCTGTCTGGGCCGTTCCGTTTCAGCCGGTCTTCGACGCTTGCCTCGCCGGAATCCGAAAGGACCCTTATTACATCCTGGAAAAGTCACCGGCCTTTGTGGAGGGGGAGATTCCGCTGGATGGGCT
>JAHFFF010000096.1 GCA_023248095.1 Candidatus Omnitrophota bacterium
TCCTAGACACCGGCCGGTACCGGATCCTGCCGAACACAGCCGGCTGCTACACCGCTGAGGAGGCAATCCGGGTCGCCCGCCTTGCACGCTCGGCCGGCTTCTCCGATCTGATCAAGCTGGAGGTGCTGGGAGATCCCAAAACTCTTCTGCCCGATACATCTGCGCTCTTGGAGGCCACCCAGGTGTTGGTGAAGGAAGGCTTCACCGTGATGCCCTACACCAATGACGACCCGATCATGGCCAAACGATTGGTCGAGGCAGGCGCGGCCTGCGTTATGCCGCTGGCCGCACCGATCGGATCGGGACAGGGGATCCTCAACTCCTTGAATATCCGCTTCATCCTGGAGACGGTGAAGGTCCCGGTGATCGTCGATGCCGGGGTGGGAACCGCCTCGGATGCCGCGATCGCCATGGAGCTGGGCGTGGATGGGGTCCTCATGAACACCGCCGTGGCTGGGGCAAAAGACCCCGTCCGAATGGCGCAAGCAATGAAACTGGCGGTGGAGGCAGGGCGATTGGCCTACCTCGCAGGCCGGATTCCTAAGAAACAGTATGCCGCAGCCTCCAGCCCGGAAACGGGAAAGGTGGGAAGCTAATGGGTCGATCTTATAAAATCGCCGTCATTCAAGGAGATGGGACAGGCCCGGAAGTGATCCTGGAAGGCTTGAAGGTCTTACGGGCCGTCTCCGATCGATCCGGCTTTGATGTGGAGCTCATGACCTATGACATCGGGGGGGAACGGTATCTCAAAACCAATGAGACCTTGCCGGATTCCGTCCTGCAGGAGCTGAAAACCGCTTCGGCCATCTACTTGGGAGCGATCGGCCATCCGGAGGTCAAACCGGGCATCCTGGAAAAGGGGATCCTGCTGCGCCTCCGTTTCGAACTGGACCAGTACATCAATCTACGCCCGGTGAAGTTGTACCCCGGCGTCTGGACACCCCTGAAAGACAAGGGCCCGAACGAGATCGATTTCACCGTGGTCCGGGAAAACACCGAGGGGATCTATGCCGGCATCGGCGGTACCTTCAAGAGAGGAACCCCGGATGAGGTGGCCCTTCAGGTCGATCTGAACACCCGCAAAGGGGTGGAGCGATGCATCCGGTACGCCTACGAGCTGACCAAACAGCGCAGCGCCAAGAAGAAGCTGACCCTCTGCGCCAAGACCAATGTGCTCACTTATGCCCATGACCTTTGGGCCCGCGTCTTTGAGGAGGTCGGCAAGGAGTATCCGGAGGTGAGCCAAGATTACTCTCACGTGGATGCCCTGGTGATGTGGATGGTCAAGTCCCCGGAGGTCTTCGACGTTGTCGTGACCAACAACATGTTCGGGGACATCATCACCGACCTCGGTGCGATGATTCAGGGAGGGCTGGGTATTGCCGCAGGGGGGAACATCAACCCCAACGGGGTTTCGATGTTTGAGCCGATCGGCGGCTCTGCCCCCAAATACGCAGGCAAGGGGGTCATCAATCCCCTGGCCGCCATCGTCGCCCTGTCTATGCTGCTCAGCCATATCGGCGAGAGGGGCGCGGCCGATCTGGTCGAAGAGGCCGTCAAACAGGTGACCGCCACGAAGCTCAAAAGCCTCGCGGCCGGAAAGATGGGTTACTCCACCAGCGAGGTCGGGGACCTGGTGGTTGCAGCGCTCGGGGCAGCCGTCACCGCATAGCGGGCACAACGCCAAAATCATGTTGACCAAGAAGGCGGCTTACAACGTTTGCGTCGTCGGGGTGGGTGCCGTCGGGATTGAACTGCTCAGGGTTTTAAGGCAACGCCGTTTCCCCATCTCCAAGCTGACCGTGCTGGCACGCTCCCATCGCTCCATCGAAGTGGATGGAACCTCCTATGAAGTCCAAGCGGTCACCCCCGAATCCTTCCGAGGGCAGGAGATCATCCTCTTTGCCGGAACGGAAGGGGAGAAGGGGGCCGCCGTGACCTACGCCCAGGAGGCGATCCGCCAAGGGGCGGTCTGCATCGATAACGGGGCCGACTTCCGGATGGATCCGAAGGTGCCGCTCGTCATCCCGGAGGTGAATCCCGAGGATTTAAAACAGCACAAGGGATTGATCGCCAATCCAAACTGCTCCACCATCCAGATGGTGGTCGCCTTGGGCCCCATCCACCGCCAGTATCGAATCCGCAGGATCATCGTCTCCACCTATCAAGCCGCCTCGGGGGCGGGCAGCAAGGCAGTCGAAGCGCTGGCTGCTGAGATGGCCGCCTCTGTCCAGAAAACAGCGATTCCCCCGCCGGAGGCGCTTCCCCAACAGATCAGCGGGAACGTCTTCCCACAGATCGGCCCGTTTCAGGAATTGGGCTACACGAGCGAGGAGTGGAAGATGGTCAAGGAGACACAGAAGATCCTTCACGATCCCTCCATCTCCATCACCGCCACGACCGTGCGGGTCCCTGTGGAACATGCTCATTCGGAGTCGGTCTACTTTGAAACCGCTCAGCCGACAACCATTCAAGCGATCAAGAAACTGTGGCAGGCAAGCCCCGGCATTTCGGTCGTGGAGGGACCCAACTATCCCATGCCGATCCAGGCTGCCCATCGGGACGAGGTCTTTGTGGGCCGCCTGCGCCCCGATCCCACACAGCCGAACGCCTTCGTCTGCTGGATCGTCTCCGACAACCTGCGCAAAGGGGCCGCGCTGAATGCCGTCCAGATCGCCGAAGCGCTCATCCAGAAGGCTTAAGCTGGTGATCGCCTACGACGGCACCCGGTTCGTCGGCTGGCAGAGGCAAAAGAACGGGCGCTCGGTCCAAGAAACCCTCGAGCAGACCTTTCGCCACTTACTCAGGGAAAAGGTGCAGGTCACCGGGGCTGGACGAACCGACAGCGGGGTCCATGCGGAAGGGCAGGTAGTACACGCCGACATCCGATCTCCCATGCCGGTTCAGATCATTCACCGGGCGCTGAATGCCTTACTGCCTGAAGATCTGCTGGTCCGCTCCGTTCAAGTGGTTCCCAACCGTTTCCACGCTCGATACTCCGCCCGATCCAAATGGTACCGATACACTCTTTGGAATCATCCCTTGCGCCCGATTTCGGACAGAAACCGTATGCATCATGTGCCGGCCTATCTGAATTTACGGGCCATGAAACGGGCTGCTCGTTTGCTGCAAGGGCGGCATGATTTCCGCTCCTTCGGCTCTGCCGGAGGCACCGTTTCCTCTACGGTACGCCACCTGACAAAATTCGGCATCCGGAAGGACGGCGAAAGGATCCTGATCGACGCCCGAGCGGATGGCTTCCTCTACCACATGTTCCGGAGGATCTGCGGTCTGCTGTTGGAGGTGGGAAAGGGGAAGGTTACTCCAAAGGAAATCCCCCTGCTCCTTAAAGGGAAATCACGATGGATCCCTCCGACCGCTCCGGCCAAGGGCCTATGCCTGATGGAGGTTCGGTATGGCTAGGCAATCCTGGGGGAGTCGAATCGGCGTGATCCTGGCCGTTGCCGGTTCAGCCGTGGGGCTCGGGAACTTCCTTCGGTTTCCTGTGCAGGCCGCCGGTAATGGGGGGGGAGCCTACATGATCCCCTATTTCATCTCCCTCTTGGTGCTGGGGATCCCGCTCATGTGGGTGGAATGGACCATCGGCCGGTATGGCGGACTCTTCGGCCATGGAACCGCCCCGGGGATCTTTCACTCCCTCTGGGAGAAGAACCGCTTCATCAAGTATTTCGGCGTCATCGGAATCTTCGGCCCCCTGGTCATCTTCATCTACTACGTCTACATCGAATCCTGGCTGCTCGGCTATGCCTGGTTCTCCCTGACCGGTGCTTACCGGGGGACCGATCAGGCTGGGCTGCAGGCCTTCTTAGCCGGTTACCAAGGCCTTCAGCCACATCCCTCCTTTCATGGAATCGGCTGGGCCTATCTCTTCTTCCTGATCACCTTCGGCATCAACATGTGGGTTCTCTCGCGCGGAATCGTGAAGGGAATCGAGTGGCTCAACCTTTGGGCACTGCCTCTGCTGCTGATCTTTGCCGTCATCCTGACCATCCGGGTACTCACCCTTGGGGCACCCAACCCGGCTCACCCCGACTGGACCACATCGGCCGGTTTGGGATTCCTGTGGAATCCGGATTTCTCTGCTTTGAGGGATGCCAAGGTCTGGCTGGCGGCGGCAGGGCAGGTCCTTTTCACCTTGAGCGTGGGGATCGGCGTTATCCTAACCTACGCCAGCTATCTCACCCGGGAAAAGGATGTCGCCCTCTCCGGGCTGACGGCCGTGGCCACCAATGAATTTGCAGAGGTGATCTTGGGGGGATCGATCGCCATCCCGATTGCCTTTGCCTTCTTCGGTCCACAACAGATCGTCTCCGTGGCAAAGAGCGGCGCCTTCAACCTTGGCTTCGTCTCGATGCCCCTTATCTTTCAGCAAATCTCCGGTGGCAATCTTTTCGCGTTCCTCTGGTTTGCGCTGCTGTTCTTGGCGGGGCTGACCTCCTCCATCTCCCTGCTTCAGCCTGCCATCGCCTTCATGGAGGATGAATTCCGGCTGCCCCGATGGCAGGTGGGCCTCTTGGTGGGCCTCATCGCCCTAGCAGCGACGCAGCCGGTCATCTTCTTCCTGGGGAAGGGGGTCCTGGACGAGCTGGACTTCTGGGGCGGCACCTTCTGCCTGGTTCTCTTCGCCGCCGTGGAGGTCATCCTGTTCGGCTGGATCTTTGGAATCGATCGCGCGTGGGAGGAGATCCACCACGGAGCGGACCTGCGCATCCCAAAGATTTACAAGTTCATCCTGAAGTACGTCACTCCCTTATTTACCCTCACCATCCTGACCACATGGTTCTGGCAGGATGGGTTGCCGGTTATTCTCATGAAAAACGTCCTAGCAGCCAACAAACCTTATGTCTTTGCCACCCGCCTCGGCCTGACCGCTCTGTTCCTGCTCCTCTGTTACCTCGTCCACATCGTTTGGAAGAGGCGCCCCGCCGGAAAGGGAAGGCTCCATGCGGCCTGAAGGCTGGGTCTTCCTGACCCTCTCTTGGGCTGGCATCCTGACCCTCTGCATCTTCTGCTTCTACCGCGTCCTGTCCAAGCGAAAGTAAGCAGTCAACGTAGGACCCGCATCGGATCTCTGACTTGGTCCTTTTTTCTTCTTGACAAGAAACCCTTGTTTACCGAAAATGAGACTCGATATCAATTTCATAAAGGACACCCATGGCCACACATCAAAACGCCGAAGTCATCCTGTTTCCCAAACATGCCCGACAGCCCACCCAGCACAAGCGGTGGCTGGCCACCATCCTGCAGACCTTTCAGGAGCATCTCGTCCGCCAAGGGTTGAACCTGACCCGCCAAAGGGAGGAGATCCTGAGGTGCCTCATGTCGGCGGACCGCCACCTGAGCGTCGAGGAGGTCTACGACGCGTTGAAGAAGCAGGACCCGACCCTGGGCCGCGCGACCGTCTTCCGGACAGTCAAGCTCCTGCAGGAATGCGGGCTGGTCGCCGAGGTGGGCGCCCTGAACGGCCGATCGAAGTTTGAGCTCAAGGCGGACCGGCCACATCACGACCATATGGTCTGCATCGAATGCAGCCGGATCATCGAGTTCCAGAGCCCCATGATGGAACGCTTTCAGGATGAGGCCATCCGCAGGCAAGGCTTTGTGGCCCTTTGGCACCGGCACGAAATCTTCGGCCGGTGCAAGAACTGCCAGAGGCCTCGCCGCTCATGAAACGCCGATTTGACCTTTTGCTTGCGCTCCTGATGGTGGGCTGCGCACAGGGGCGGGCAGGCCGACTCTACCTGGCCGATAACGCAGCCTATCTTTGCAAGCACTGCAACTGTTACATGCCGGCGGACACAGATCTGGATACCCAGTGCAGCGTCTGCGACTGCAAGAAAATGGCTCACACCTGCATCCGAGGAAGGTAAATGGCGGATACAGCACTCATTTCAGTGATCGATCGGGCGCTTAAAGATTTACAGTACGGCACCGTTCAGATCGTTGTTCACGAGGGCAAACTTGTCCGAGTGGAACGGATCGAACGTTTACGCATACCGTCCGATCAAACGATGGGGTCCACCGCATACCACGGAGACCAGCCTTAGAAACCGCTTGCTGATCCCACCCTGTTCAAGGGAGGAAGGCTTTTACAGAGGAAATGCAAAAACGTGAACCCAAAAAGAATCTTCGTCTCTCTCAGCTTGGTTGTCGTCTTGACTCTCTGCTCCACCCCAAGGGTTGCCCTCGCCCACATGAGGGACTACCTGTTCAACCAGGGCTATCACACCACCCGGAAAGGGGAGTTCGAGGTAGAGCTGTACAACGACCTCAACATGACCGAAGCGGACAACGATGACAGCTACAGCTCAAAACACCAGGTGGAACTGGAATACGGGCTGACCAGCCATCTCCAGTTGGCTTACTATGAAGTGTACACGTGGAACCGGGCGAAGGATTGGGAGCGGGA
>JAHFFF010000097.1 GCA_023248095.1 Candidatus Omnitrophota bacterium
CGCAAAGGAGCCGATCGACTTGATCGTCGGCCAAAGCTCGAAGAACCGCTTCCAGGGCCTCTAGGTTGGAGTGAACATCCGAGAAGATGCCATACCGCATGAATCAGTAGAAACGAATCTGGAAATCGTCAAACTCACCGGTCGCCTTATCCCAATGGATCTCCACCTGGCGAATGTAGCTTTTCATGGGACCGGTGGCGATCCTCTCGAGGAAAGCCTTGAGGGTCTTCTCCGTACCCTCGCACAACGCCTCCACCCGTTCATCCGGCAGGTTTCGCACCCATCCGATGACTCCCAATTCGAGAGCGGCCGACTCCGCCGTATACCGGAAACCAACTCCCTGCACCCTTCCAGACCAGAAAACGGAGAGACGTTTCTTCACGCTGACTCGAGATGCCCTTTCTTTAACGGATCTCAAGCGGCTTGATCACTCCGCAGGCAACACGGTCCCCGGCGTTACCCGCCGGATCGGTCACCTCATCATCCGCATTGGCATGGATCACCAGGGCTGTACCACCCTCATGAAACAGCGAGTTCTCGCCCGGGCCAAGCGTCACCCCAGAGGCCACCCCCTCCGCCGTCCCTGTTCCATCGGCACCCACCGTGATATTGGGCAGGTCTCCCGCATGAGCCCCTTCCGGATTCTTGTGTCCATGCTTCTTCCCGTAGGGATTGAAATGCCCGCCGGCCGATTTAAAGTCCGGCCCCTCGCACTTGCCCACGGCATGGATATGAAATGCGTGAACCCCGGGCGAAAGCCTGGAAACCTTCAACTGGATCCTGACCCCATCAGGCATCTGCTCCAACGCTGCCTCGCCGACATTCTGCCCTTGCGCATCGACCAGCATGGCCTTGAGCACATGGCCCGGCGGCGCGGCCAGCGCCGTTCCACAGAAGATAACCAAGCAGCTCACCACTCCAAAAAAGCATCTCATCCGTGTCACCTCTTGTTTACCGATGCCTTGGGCAGCGATTCGATTACTCCGCAGGCAATATGGTCCCCGGCGTCATCCAATGGATCAGTCCTCTCGTCATCGCGAGTTGCGTTGATGACCAAGGAGGTCCCTCCTCGTTGGAACAAGGAGTTCTCCCCGGCACCCAGGGTAATCCTCTCCGCTAAAATCTCGGCGTCCGCCGTTCCGTTCGACCCCACCATGATATTGGGCAGGTCTCCCGCATGAGCCCCCTGCGTATTCAGCATTCCGTGCTGCACCTCATACGGGTTGAAATGGTCTCCCGCCGATTTGAAATCCGGCGGCTCGCACTTGCCCACAGCGTGGATATGAAGCCCGTGAATTCCGGGTGGAAGACCGGAAAACTTCACTTGGATCTTGACCCCGTCGGACATCTCCTTCAACGTCGCCTCGCCAACACTCTGCCCATTTGAATTTACAAGCGCAGCCTTGGCCTCCGGACGCTCAACCGCCAGCACCGTTCCACAAAACATCAACAAGCAGCTTATCACCCAAAAGACAACTCTCATCTGTGCTACCTCCTTTTGTTTCCCATTTTACTCCATAAAATCGGGGCGGGGAGATTTGAACTCCCGACCTCTTGGTCCCGAACCAAGCGCTCTAGCCAAGCTGAGCCACGCCCCGAATAATCAGAAGAACGATTATACAGCGATCAGTTTCCGGATCCGCCTTCAATTGAGGTCAACGCCCGCGCCATGGCGAGGCGAGTGCGCTCGTTGGGCTCGCGGATAGACGCCCGTCGCAGAGGTTGGATGGCACGCGAATCCTTCAGGCCCCCCAGCGTGATGGCCGCCTGTTCTCGAGTCGCCGGCTTCCAGGAATGGAGGTAGCGGATGAGCTTGGGAACCACCGTTGGATTCCTCATCTGGACGATTGCCTCTGTGGCGATCCGCCGTAGCTCGGGGTCCCAGTCATCCAGGCTGTTGACCAGCGCCGGCGCTGCCCAGGGGTCCTTCAACTGGCTCAGCGATTTAGCGGCACGCCGACGGGTCTGGAAATCGTGGTGGAAGAGAACCTTGGTGAGCGATCGCACCGCCGCGCGATCGCCGATGAGGCCCAGGCCTTCGGCAGATGCTCGACGAACGGACGTGTCCTTGTCTCTCAAAGCCCGGATCAACGGTTGAACGGCCCTGGGATCCGGTATCCCCTTGAGCCCCTCCGCCGCCCCGGTTCTAACGAGGTGGCTGCGATCCTCCAGGGCATCGATCAACGCCGGCACCCCCTGGTGATCCTTCAGGGCCTCCAGCTCCACAGCCGCCTGCCACCGAACCTCCGGACTGGAATCCTGATGCAGCACCTCCACGAGCCGGGAGACAGCATCCGCGCCTAGGAGCGCTCGGAGAGCCTCCAATGCGGCCATGCGGACCGTCGGCATGGGGTCACGGGTTGCGCTCATCACCGCCGCAGCAGTGGCTGGATCCCTCATGCGCGCCAAGGCCAAGCAGGCGGAGCGGCGCTTCGTGGGATTGGAATCCTGCAGATCTTCCAGCAGGATCTTCACGTCGGCAGGCTTCTGCACCTCCAATCGTTCCGAGGGAGGTTCCGGTGTTAAGTCGTATCGAAAAAGATGCTTGTCCTCAAGATGGACCGGCAGCAGGATCTCAAAAATGAAATCCAGCGGGATCCACTCGTAGATGGGCGCACGAACCATCTCTCGCCTCTCCAACTCCCGGAATCCCGTCTTCTGGAGGCGGAATTTGTAGCGGCCGTGGGTGATGAAGGTCTGAGTAACGGGAGTGATCCCGGAGGGATGCTCATTGATCCAGACCCGCGCCCCCGGAGGATCGGACTCGATGACAATGGACCTCTTGACGCAGCCAGCCAAGAAGAAAGAACTGCAAATAACGAATAGGAGACTAAGTGGGAGCGCCCGCGGGAGGGGCGTGGGTGGAGCAGGCCTCAGAGGCCGAGCGGGCATGGTTCGCCTGAAAGCTGAAAGATCGGCGAGAGCGAGGCCGATGATAGAGCGCGGCGGCACGCTGGGCCGACGCGCGTACTGCGAAACCCACCCCCGACCGCGGGCGTTCACCTGCTTCCCCATAGCCCCCTCTTCGCTTCACGCGCCTCACGCTGGAGCTTGACGAACAGATCGGTGTACTTCACATCCGGCGGAATGGTGAGCAGCTGGGCGTACCCCTGCCTCATCAATTCCGCATTCACAAAGGTTCCATCCTCCAGGAAGACGTACGCGAGGAGCCGACCATACCTGTCCCGGCGCTGCACGTCGAATTCCAGACGGACGCTCTTTCCCTCAACCAATCTGCGATTGGCCTCCATCGCCTCGCGGGCATAGGGCTGCACCGGCTTCCTCGGATGATGGAGCTCCGGCGTGTCGATCCCAATGTAGCGCACCCGCTCACCCGAAGACAAGACGACGGTATCGCCATCCACCGCCCGCTGCACGAAGGCAGCGGCGGACCCTCCGATCGGGGCGGGCTTCTGATCGACCGTGCGGGCCAAGGCCACGACGGCCACGCCCAAGAGCATCAGCCAATAGGACCGCCCCTTGCGAACCTTTTTCACTATAACATGCCCCTGAGATACTTGGCGATGAGATCCAGCTCCAGATTGACCGGAGCCCCCACAGGCTTTTGCCCCAGCGCCGTCGCAGAAAGGGTGTGTGCGATCAGGTGAACCTGCGCCTTCAAATCCGCCAGAGCGCCGATGGTCAAGCTGATTCCGTCAACGGCAATCGGTCCTTTTGGGACAAGAGCTGCTGCCATCCACCTCGGAATCCCGATCTCCAAGGTGAGGGTTCCGGATCTCTTGTGCCGGGCGGAGACCGTTCCCCGCCCATCCACGTGGCCGAAGAGCAGGTGCCCGCCCAGCCGGTCTCCCAGCCGGAGGGATCGCTCCAGGTTCACCTCATCGCCTGCCTTCAATCCACCCAAGGTGGCGACCCGCAGGGTCTCCGGAAGGAGCCGGAACACGAGCTTGAATCCGCTGATCCGGTCCAGCGTCAGACAAACCCCATTCACCGATATACTTTCACCGATCTTCAGGCCCTTGAGAGGACGCTGCGGCTCAAGTACCAATCTGTTCCGCTCTCGTGCGGTAACCTTGCCGATGGCTTCAATGATCCCGGTAAACATCTGCAGCGGCTACTCCTTGGCTCCCGCCTGCTCGAGCAGCTCCACGACTTCCGGATGGCCGGCCCGCTCCGCCAACATGAGAGCCGTCTGATGGGCAATCTGTTCCTGCGCGTTCAGGTCCGCTCCCGAATCGATCAGCAGCTTGATCACCTCTGCATGGCCCCCCTTGGCGGCAAACATCAAGGGAGTCATGCCGAAATCGTTGGCGGCATTTGGATCGGCCCCGCCGGCAATCAGCACCTTGGCAACCTCTGCGTACCCGTTCTGCGCGGCGTGCATCAGGGCCGTCATCCCAAACGATCCCTTCGCCTTGACATCGGCCCCTCGGTTGAGCAAGAGGCTCACTCGCGCAGCATCTCCCGACAGGGATGCGACGATCAGATCCGAGGGGGAATCGGAGGAGGCAATCATTTCCTGCAGCTCCGAACGGTTCCTGGGAACCTTCACGGACCCCTGAGGCTGAGGCGGCTGGACGGACCCGACCGCGCCTGCCTTCTTAAGCAGATCCACCACGGCCGTTTGCTTGTTCCTCTCGGCGGCCATGAGGGCGGTTCGCCCCGTTTCGCTGACGGCATTCACGTCCGCCCCGGCGGAAATCAGTGCGTGCACCGTCGCCGCATATCCCTTTTCGGCAGCGCACATGAGCGGGGTAATTCCCAAAATCCCCTTCGCGTTGACGTCCGCGCCACGCTCGATGAGGAGTCTCGCTATCTCCGTCTGCCCGATGAGCGCAGCGGCCTCCAGCGCCGTCCTGTCGGTGGAATCCTTCGAGTTCGGATCCACCCCCTTGGCCAACAACGCCCGGGTGGCGGAGAGATTGCCGCTGGCGGCAGCCGAGATTAGATCGTGGGTGGCGCGCCGCGCCAAAGATTCATCCAGCGTCTGCAGCCCAGTGGCGACTTCCTTCAATCCGCTGGAGATTCGATCGGTGGCGGAACTGTCCGAGGAATCGTCAGCCCTGGGATTGCCAAGCGAGGGAACGAGCAAAATGGAGAGAGAAACCAGCGATAGGCAAAGGATCCGCCGTGCCCTCTCAATTTCCATTCGGAAATCGAACATCCCCGGTAATCAGCAAATCCGAGTCTAGGCGCCGGACAGAGAAATTCTCCAGTTGGATTGCATCCTTTAAGGAAAACGCCCCTTTCCCACCGACCACCGGTACGGAGTCTCTGCCCCCGATGATCTTGGGAGCCACCATCCAGATCACTCGATCCACCACTTTGGCCTGAAGCGCCGATGCAATCACCTCTCCGCCCCCCTCGATGAGGAGGCGCGAGATTTCCCGCCGCTCCAATTCCTTCAGCAGCGCTCGAATATCCACTCGGCCAGCACGAACGGGCAGTCGCAGGACCTCGGCCCCAGCCCGTTGAAGGAGGCGCTCCCTCTGTGCAGATGCAGCCGGGGTGGTGGCAATCCAAACGGGGGAAGCTGACGCAAAAAGGCGAGCGGCTGGGGGCGTACGCAGCGAGGAATCCAGGATGACCTTCACCGGCGTGCTCCGGCTTCGGCGCCGGCCGCTGCGAACGGTCAGCCGAGGATCGTCCTTGAGGACCGTCTCTACGCCGACGAGGATGGCGTCGGACTCGGAACGCAGGCGATGAACCCACTGGCGGGCTGCAGGCCCGGTGATCCAGCGGGACTGGCCCGAGGAAGTGGCGATCTTGCCATCGAGCGACTGGGCGACCTTAACGGTCACGAAAGGCCGGCCGGCCCGCATACGAGTGATGAAGGCCTGATTGAGGGCTCGCGCCTCCGGTTCGAGGATTCCTACCGCCGTGCGGATCCCGCGGGCCTTCAACCATCGCAGCCCGCGGCCGCGCGTGATGGGATTGGGATCGATCATCGCAGCGACCACCTGGCGGATGCCGGCCTTCTGGATAGCCTCTGTGCAGGGAGGCGTCCGCCCCGCGTGCGCGCAAGGCTCGAGGGAAACGTACAGGGTAGCTCCGCGCGCTGCGGCGCCCGCATCCGCCAGGGCGAACACCTCAGCATGCGGCTGACCTGCCTTCCGATGGTACCCTCGCCCAACGATACGTCCGGCCCGCACCACCACCGCCCCCACCATCGGGTTCGGATCGGTCTGTCCTCGCGCCTTGGCCGCCAGGCGCAGGGCCATGCGCATGTAGCGCTCACCCCCGACGGCGGTCATGGCCGGATCGCTGCCTTGAGCGGGCCCAGGCAGTCCATAGGCACGGGCACGGTTCCCAGCAACGGCCCCTTAGACTTTCGGAATCCGTGACAATCGGACCCGCCCGTGATCAGCAGCCCCAATTCTTTGGCAACCTTCCGGTACCATTCCGTCACCGAGGGGCCGTGATCGGAATGATAGACCTCGATTCCCTGAATCCCCTGCTCCACCAGCGC
>JAHFFF010000098.1:0-5558 GCA_023248095.1 Candidatus Omnitrophota bacterium
TCGATGTCGGCTCATCGCATCCTGGGGGTGGAGAAGCTCCCAAGGGTCCGGCTGTTCGCCGGTTAAAGCGGTACGCGAGCTGGGTTTAGAACGTCGTGAGACAGTTCGGTCTCTATCTCTCGCAGGCGTGAGGAATCTTGACGGGGGTTGTCCGTAGTACGAGAGGACCCGGACAAACGGACCTCTGGTGTCCCAGCTGTGCCGCCAGGCGCAAAGGTTGGGTAGCCATGTTCGGTCGGGATAAGCGCTGAACGCATATAAGCGCCAAGCCCACCCGAAGATAAGGATTCCCGGGCCGTAAGGCCCCTAAAGGCCCCTGGAAGACTACCAGGTTGATAGGCTGGAGGTGTAAGGGAGGTGACTCCTTAAGCTGACCAGTACTAATAGGCCGTGCGGCTTGATCACCTTATTTTCCTTGGCATACGGTGTGATACCCTACTGCAGTTGTATTTTCTTTTCCGGGTGCTTATACCGCGGGGGCCACACCCGTTCCCATTCCGAATACGGTCGTTAAGCCCCGCAGGGCCGATGGTACTTGGCTGGCAACGGCCTGGGAGAGTAGGTCGGCGCCCGGTTTAAATTTGAGAAGGCCTCCGTCAGAATGACGGAGGCCTTTTTCATCTTTGCTCATTTGGTGAGAGGTGTATTTAGATAGGTTAGAGTTAGATAAACTTTAGTGTGTACCTTGACGTTTTTGCATTTATCATGTAATATTCCTTAGTGAAAGTCCGAAGAAAGTGGCCTCATACAATTGGAGGAGCCAGAAGAATGTCCGAGAATAAGCAGCCGTTGGGTGAAATGCTAGTGGAAGCAGGAGTCATCACCAGCCAGGATCTGAAGGTCGCATTGGAGTCGCAACGTCACGTTCCTGCCCCACTGGGCGTGACCTTGGTGGAGCTGGGGATTGCTAGAGAAGAGGATATCCTGCCGATCTTGGCACAGCAACTCAACCGCGTCGACGTCTCTCTGGCTGTTCGTGACAGGGACCCTGACCAGCTGAACGTTACCGATGCCCTGCAACAGGTACTTTCAGACGCCGTGGAGGCCGGTGCGACCGACATCCACTTGGAACCGGTTCAGGCGGATATCAAGATTCGCGTTCGAATCGATGGGCTCCTTCGAGAAATGGCGGTCCCTCGGGTCATCAAGGCTCACTACCAAGCGGCTGTCTCCAGCGTGAAGGTAATGTGCAACCTGGACATCGCGGAGAAACGAATGCCTCAGGAGGGCCGCACGACCATCACGGCCGGGGATCAGACATTCGACCTGCGTGTTTCCATCTTGCCCTCCCATAACGGAGAGAGCGTTGTTGCCCGCGTGATTCAGTCGGAGAATCCCCGCAAGCTGTCCGTGTTAGGGATGGATCAGAAAACGCTGGATGTCATTGAAAAGGTGTTGCTGCGTCGATCGGGTTTGTTCTTAGTGACGGGGCCGACGGGCAGCGGGAAGACCAGTACCCTGTATGGATGTCTGCAGAGACTCAACGAGGCCACCCGGAAGATCGTGACCATCGAGGATCCCATTGAGTATACCCTTCCGGAGGCCATCCAGATACAGGTGCAGCCTCAGATCGATTTGACCTTCGGCCGTTTACTGCGAACGGTTCTTCGGCATGACCCCAACGTGGTGATGGTGGGTGAGATCCGCGATCTTGAGACGGCGGAGATCGCCATCCGGACTGCATTGACCGGGCATATGGTTCTTTCGACCCTTCACACCAATGATGCGGCCTCTTCCATCACCCGTCTTTTGGAGATGGGGATCGAGCCCTATTTGGTCGCTTCCAGCCTCATTTGCTCCTTGGCCCAGCGACTTGTGCGGACGATCTGCAAGCGTTGTCAGGGTAAGCGGTGCATTGCCTGTCTGGGTATAGGATTGAAAGGCCGGAGCGGTATCTTCGAGTGTTTGGTGGCAGACGAAGAGATCCGAAGTATGACCCTGAAGCGCGCCTCTGTGGAAGAGATCCGCCAGTATGCTCGCAGCCGAGGCATGACTACACTGTATGAGGACGGGATGAAGAAAGTGCAAGCGGGCCTAACCACTCAAGACGAGGTGGAGCGGGTCATCCACAGCGACGAACTGTTGTAAGCTTAGTAAGCCCTAATCACGTCTCACGCCGATCCCCCATTTTTGATATACTGATCCTGCCAATGTCCGGACATTCCAAGTGGGCCAGCATTAAGCATAAGAAAGGGGCTGCCGACGCCAAGCGAGGGCAGCTCTTCACAAAGCTCATCAAGGAAATTACCGCAGCTGCGCGCGCCGGTGGAGGCGATCCCGAGGGCAATCCCCGGCTCCGTTTGGCCATGGCCAAGGCGAAGGAAGGGAACATGCCCAAGGATAACATCGAGCGGGCGATCAAGAAAGGAACGGGAGAGCTGCCGGGCGTCTCGTACGAGGAAGTGATCTATGAAGGGTATGCGCCCGGAGGGGTGGCGGTCCTGGTGGAGGCGCTGACGGACAATAAGAATCGGACGACGGCAGAGGTCCGGAACATCTTCTCTAAGAACGGTGGCAACATGGCAGGAGCTGGCTCGACCGCTTGGATCTTCCACAAGAAGGGGTACATCTTAGTGGAGAAGAGCCGGATCGAAGAGGAGAGGTTGATGGACTTGGCCCTGGGGGCCGGGGCGGAAGATTTGAAATCGGAAGGGACCGCGTACGAAATTATCACCAACCCGAAGGATTTGGATTCCATCAAGTCTGCTTTGGAAAGGGCGGGGGTGGTCTGTCAGTCGGCCGAGTTGACGATGCTTCCCACCTCGACGGCTCCCGTTCGCGATGAGGCATCGGCCAGAAAGGTTCTTGCGTTTGTTGAGGCGCTGGAGGAGCACGACGACGTCAACCACGCCTACGCCAACTTCGATATCCCCGACGAAATTCTCGCAGCGGCTGCGACCAGTTGAACCAGCAAGTCCGATCTGCTTGCGCATCTTAGGGGTGGATCCCGGGCTGGATCGGACCGGCTATGGGGTTATTGAATTGCAGAATGGATTGGGCCCACGCTTAGTTGAAGCAGGTTTGATTCGCACCCCTTCCGGGGAGTTATTGCCCCGCCGGTTGGCGACGGTGGCCAAGGAATTGAGGGAATTGATCGCCCAACACCGCCCTAACCTGCTCGCAGTGGAAGATCTTTACAGCAGCTACAAGACCCCTAGACCTGCGATCCTGATGGGACACGTGCGTGGAGTGGTGCTGGGTACCGCGGCACTAGCCGATATCCCCGTCGTCAGTTATCTCCCAACGCGCATCAAACAGGCGGTGGTGGGACAGGGGCACGCCTCAAAACTGCAGATAGCACGATTGGTCCAAATGCGCCTGAACCTGAAGGATTCGCAGGTCCCCCCCGACGTCACCGACGCCTTGGCGGTGGCGCTCTGCCACGCGGATGCCTTGAGGCAGCCATGATCTCTCGTCTGCACGGCACATTGGTGGACCGCCGGGAGACGACCATCCTGGTGGAAACCAACGGGGTCACGTACGAGATCTTGGTTCCCTCGGCCATTCTGCGGACGCTCGACCGGCACCTGGATCCGGACGGCCGCATCCGGCTCATCACCTATCATTACCACCATGTCGAGCCCTCTCGAGCGCTGCCCATCTTGATCGGTTTTACCAATGAGATTGAACGGGATTTCTTCGAGCGATTCATCACTGTCTCTGGCATCGGTCCCAAGGCGGCGGTGCGGGCGTTGAATCAACCGATTCCGATGATTGCGCGGGCCATTGACGACGGCAACATGGACATGCTGCGTTCCCTGCCGGGGATCGGGCCGCAGCGTGCCCGGGAGATCGTGGCCAAGCTGCAGGGCAAGGTGGGAAAATTTGCCTTGATGCCGGAGGAGGACGGGGCGCCCCGAGTGTCTGCTGCCGCAGGGCCGGATGCCGCTGCCGAGGCGCTGGAGGTTCTGCTGCAGCTTCAGTACAAACGGCAAGAGGCGCAGGGGATGGTTAAGAGTGCCCTCACCCGCAATCCGAACCTGACGTCGGCTGAGGAGATCTTGAATGAGGTGTACAAGCAACGGGCGAAGGAACCGTCGTAGTCGAATGAAAGAGGAGATCCCCGTCAAGCCGAAGCAGGAAATGCGAGAGGTGCTGCTGACCCAGCAGGAGACCGACGAGGATCGGGTCCTAAACCTTTCCCTGCGGCCTCAGGGGCTGGATGAGTTCATCGGCCAGCCGGAGCTGGTGGGAAACCTGAAGATCGCCATTCAAGCGGCCAAGCAGAGGGGTGAGCCGCTGGAGCACCTGCTCCTGAGCGGGCCGCAGGGATTGGGGAAGACTACGTTGGCGTACATCCTTGCGCACGAGATGAATACCAAGATCACCGCTACCTCCGGGCCGGCCATCGAGCGGGCCGGCGACCTGATCGGGATCCTGACCAATCTGGGTGAAGGGGACATCCTCTTTATCGACGAGATTCATCGGTTGTCCAAGGTGGTGGAGGAGTTTTTGTATCCGGCCATGGAGCAGTTCCAGATCGATTTTGTGATCGACAAGGGGCCGTACGCCAAGACGATCAAGTTCAATCTGAAACGATTCACCTTGGTGGGTGCCACCACTCGTTCGGGCCTGTTGACCGCTCCTCTCCGCGCACGGTTCGGCCTGGCGTATCATCTGAACTTTTACGAAGAGGAAGACCTGGTCCGGATTTTGGAACGATCCGCCAAGCTGCTCAGCAGCCCGCTGGACCAGGAAGGGGCTTCGGAGATTGCACGGCGTTCTCGCGGGACACCCCGGGTTGCCAATCGGCTGCTTCGCCGAGTCCGGGATTATGCGCAGGTGAAGGGAGACGGTGGCGTGACCAAGCCTCTTGCGGAGAAGGCCTTGAACGCTCAGGGGATCGACACGCTGGGGTTGGATGAGGTGGATCGTCGGGTGCTCAAGGCCATCCTGCATCAGTACAACGGCGGGCCGGTCGGTTTGGAGGCGTTGGCGGCAACGCTCAATGAGGAAGTGGATACTCTGGTGGATGTGGTGGAGCCGTACCTGCTGAAGGTTGGGCTTCTGCGGCGGACTCCGCGGGGGCGGGAGGCGACCCGGACCGCGCGGGAGCATCTGGGCATGGCGATCAAACCTCTGCTGTGATGCCGGTTGGGAAATTTCTAATCCTCATGGGTCTTCTCCTGCTCGCGACGGGGCTCTTTGTGACCTACGGCCCGAAGCTTCCTTTCCCGCTGGGGCGTTTGCCGGGCGATGTTTTAATTCGGAAGGGCCACCTCACCTTCTCCTTTCCGATTGTGACCTGCCTGATCATCAGCCTTCTGCTGACGCTGTTGCTCAACCTGTTCTTGCGTCGTTAGCATGAGCAAGGACAATCCACGAGGCATCAGCTCCCCGCTCCAGGCAGCCCAGCTGCGCACCGTTCGCGACCTCGGTTTGGGACTACCCGTCGGGACGCGGGGGATCTTCCACTGGATTGCGATCACGTTCCTGTTTCTTCTCGCAATTTCCCAATATGCTTATGCGGAAGAACAGGTGGTTCGGGTGGCGATCCTCCAGGAGGTTCCCAGCGTGCGGGTGACGGTTCCCGGCCCCTGCCGCCTGATCGATCTGAA
>JAHFFF010000098.1:5568-6410 GCA_023248095.1 Candidatus Omnitrophota bacterium
CTTTCCGATTGTGACCTGCCTGATCATCAGCCTTCTGCTGACGCTGTTGCTCAACCTGTTCTTGCGTCGGTAACGTGCTCAACTCAAGGTCCCGCGCACGTCCTTTTATTTTCCTGCTCGTTTTTTTATTCTGTGGCCTGATCTCTTCCTCCTCCTGGGCGGAGGAGCAAGCGGTTCGGGTGGCGATCCTCCAGGAGGTTCCCAGCGTGCGGGTGACGGTTCCCGGCCCCTGCCGCCTGATCGATCTGAAGAAAGGGACCGTGCTCGCGAAATGGCCGGAGCTGAGATGGCAGGAGATCCAGCCCGGCAAGCTGGGATTGAGGATCGGTCCCAAGGAGTTTTCTTCTACCGCGGTCTTGTTCGAGGTTGGAGCCGGCACAGTTTTTCAGGTGAACGCCAAACCTTACCGAGGGATCTTGATTGTGCGGCGTACGGCGGCAGGGGCTCTAACCATCATTGATCACCTGGATCTGGAAGAGTACCTGGTCGGAGCCCTGACCAGCGAGGTCAGCGCGAGCTGGCCCCTTGAGTCGCTGAAGGCTCACGCGGTGGTCTCCCGGACGATGGTGGCGCATCGCATCTGGATCCGGCGCGGTGAGGATTTTGACGTGACGGCTGATGTTTCGACGCATCTCTACCACGGAGTCTCGGCGGAGAGGGCCAGGACCCTCAGGGCTGTTCAGGAGACGAAAGGACAGGTGCTTGCCTACGAGGGGGAGCTGTTCTCGGCAAGCTTTCATGCCAACTGTGGCGGACATACCGAAGATGCGGCGGAACTCTGGGAGGTCAAGCGCCGGATTCCCCCTCTTCAGGGTGTGGAAGACCCCTATTGCCGGAACCTG
>JAHFFF010000099.1 GCA_023248095.1 Candidatus Omnitrophota bacterium
ACGGCGGCCCTGCCGCAAGCCTTCGAGGGGGTTGAGGCGGTGGTCCACCTGGCAGCCTTGGTGGGGGTCGGCCAGTCGATGTACGAGGTGGCCCGCTATGTCGAGGGAAACACCTTGGGGACCGCCAAGCTTTTGGATTTCTTGGTGCACAGTCAGCGGCCGCCCCTGAAGCGATTCGTCGTGGCCAGCTCGATGTCCATTTACGGAGAGGGGCTGTACCGCTGCTCCAGTCACGGAGAGATCTCCCCATCAATGCGAGATGCGGATCGCCTGAGCCGGCATGCCTGGGAAATCCCCTGCCCACAGTGCGGAAAGGATCTGACGCCGGTGCCCACCCCGGAAGAGAAACCCCTTCAACCGACGTCCGTTTATGCCACTTCAAAAAGGGACCAGGAGGAACTCTGCCTGAACGTAGCCCAAGCCTACGGAATCCCGGCGGTTGCACTCCGCTTCTTCAACGTCTACGGCCCCCGGCAATCCCTTTCCAATCCCTACACGGGCGCCTGCGCCATCTTCTCTGCCCGGTTGCGCAACGGAAAACCCCCGGTCCTGTACGAGGACGGCCAGCAGACCCGGGACTTTATCCATGTCTCCGACATCGTCCAGGCCATCCTACTTGCATTGGACCATCCCAAGATCCCGGGCCAAGTCCTAAACGTCGGCACCGGTTCCGCCGTCTCCATCCGGCAGGTGGCGAAAGCGCTCGCCCAAGCTTACAACACACAGATTACGCCAACGGTCGCCGGCCGGTTTCGTTCCGGCGATATCCGCCATTGCTTTGCCGACATCCGTAAACTGTCCGCCTTCGGCTTCCGTCCCAAGGTTCCACTTCAAGAGGGCCTGCAGGATCTCGTCCGCTGGGGATCAATCGCCGAGGTGGAAGACCTGTTCGAGACGGCGGAACGGGAATTGGTGGAGAGACGTCTGCTTGGGAATTGAATCCCGCTGCGATCTGGTCCTCTTAAGCTGGAACCACCTGGAATGCACCCGCCCCTGCGTGGAAAGCATCCTGGCGCACACCGCCCTTCCATCCCGGCTCATCATCGTCGACCAGAACAGCGATGAAGAAACCCGGCGCTACCTCCGAGGCCTGCAATCCTCATCAACCGTGCGCGTGGAAACCCTCTTCAACCCCACCAACGTCGGCTATCCCAAGGGGATGAACCTGGGGCTCGCACGCGCCTCTGCCCCGTTCGTCTGTTTCCTCAACAATGACATCCTAGTTCCACCCGGCTGGCTGGAGGAATTGATCACGGTCGCAGAATCCAACCCCTCGATCGGTACCGTCTGTCCCGCCAGCAACACCTTTGACATCCATCCCCCCGCCGGAACCGATTGGCTGGCCTACGCCCGCATTCGTTCCACGCAGCCCGGCCAGTGGATCGAGATCCCCTATGGGGAAGGATTCTGCCTCTTGGCCCGAACGGAGGTCATGCGAAGAATCGGCGGGTTCGATGAGACAACCTACGAGCAGATCTACTTTGAGGATGCCGACCTGGGCCGGCGGATTCAAGAGGAGGGTCTACGCTGTGTGATGGCGGAGGGAACCTACGTCTGGCACCACGGCGGAAAGACCATGGCCCATCACCCAGACCGGCTTCGGCTCTTTGAAGAAAACAAACGGCGATTCCTCGCCAAATGGGGCCCACAAGGCCGCCACGCCCTCTTCGTGGTGGGATCCTCCCAGCCCAAGCTTGAAACCCTGATGCAATCCGCCCGATCCGAGGCCAACCGAGGTGGAAAGGTTTGGATCATGATGAACAGCTTCTTTTCGCAGACCCCCTGCCGCCATCTGGAGATTCGGATTCAGTGCTCGAATCGTTGGGCCCTGCCCTGGAAGGCCCTCTGGAAAAGTCTCGCCAAGAAGAAGAAATTTGAGGTAATCTACACTGACGTGCCCTGGTTGCGTTGGGTACTTACCCCTCTTCGTTTCATCCACCAAGCTTCGATCGGGCCGATAGCTCATCTGGTAGAGCAGCGGACTTTTAATCCGTTGAGCGGGGTTCGAGTCCCCGTCGGCCCACTTCCTCCTAAACGACCTTGAGTTCGGCCTCCTTGGTGGAGAGGGTCTCGTCGACCTTGGCGTGGTAGCGGTCGGTGAGTTTCTGAAGTTGGTCGAGGTTGCGGAACTTGTCGTCCTCGGTGATGGCCTTGTCCTTGAACAGCCTTTCGATCGATTCCTTGGCTGAATGCCGGATCGTGCGGATCGACACCCTCCCCTCTTCAGCCAGGCGGTGGGCCACCTTGGTCAGCTCATCCCGCCGCTCCGTGGAAAGGGGTGGGATGGGAACCCGCACCACCTTGCCATCGATCACAGGGGTCAGCCCCAGGTCCGCCTTCTGAAGGGCCTTCTCCACCTCCTGGATCGCGTTGACGTCCCACGGCTGGATCAAAAGAAGTTTGGGATCCGGGGTGGTAATGGTGGCTAATTGCTTGAGCGGAGTCGGGGTTCCGAAATATTCCACGCGGACTCCCTCCACCAATGCGGAGCTGGCCCGGCCGGTGCGAATCGACGCAAACTCCCGGGTGATCGCCTCATGCGCCTTTTGCATCTTGGCCTCAGCGTCCTTCAAGACGCTCTGAACGTTACCCACCACCGGTTTAGATTCTGGACTCATGGCTCACCTTCTCTGTTGCCTACGGATTATTTGATGACCGTCCCAATCTGCTGACCCTGAACAACCCGTTTGATGTTGCCCGGCCGACTTAGGTTAAAGATGACGATCGGAAGCTGATGATCCATGCAGAGGGTGACCGCGGTGGCATCCATCACCTTCAACCCCTTGTTGAGCAGATCAATGTAATGGAGGTTTGAGAACCTCTTGGCCTTGCGATCCTTGTGAGGATCGGCGGAATAGACCCCATCCACCTTGGTAGCCTTCAACACCGCCTGGGCATCGATCTCGATGCCCCGCAACGCCGCTGCCGTGTCGGTGGAAAAATAGGGATTGCCGGTTCCCGCGGCGAAGATGACCACCCGGCCCTTTTCCAAGTGCCGGATGGCACGGCGCCGGATGTACGGCTCGGCCATCTCCGCCATCTGGATGGCCGTCTGCACGCGGGTAAAACAACCTTGCTTCTCCAACGCATCCTGCAGGGCCAAGGCGTTGATCACCGTCGCCAGCATCCCCATGTAATCGGCGGTCGTGCGGTCGATCCCCTGAACATTGGCTGTGACCCCTGTTCCTCGGAAGATGTTGCCACCGCCAATGACCACGCCGACCTCGACACCTAGGCGCTGGACCTCTTTGATCTGAGCGGCGATCTGGTGAGTAACCTTCGCGTCAATGCCGTACCCTTTGGAGGGAGACTGGAGGGATTCCCCGCCGAGCTTTAGAACGATTCGCCGGTAGGCGGCGCGGGGATGTAATTTCTTTCCCATCTCACTAGGAATCTCCGAGCACAAACCGAACAAACCGCTGGATCACAATGTTCTCTCGGGTGCTGTTGATCGCCTCGTGAAGGAGATCTTGAATGGTCTTCACGGGATCCCGGACATACGCCTGATCCAGCAGGACCCGCTCTCGATAGAAGCGCTCCATGTGCGCCTGCTGCATCGGCTGGGAGGATTCGTCATCCGCCCCGGCGATCTCTTCGTGCAGGAGCTCCAACTCCTTCCCGATTTCCTCCGGTGGAACATCCTCGCGCTGGACGAAGCGGGGATTGGAATGAGCGATGTGGAGGCAAAGCTCGTGCACAAAATTTTTGAACTGTTCGGTTCGGGCCACAAAGTCCGTCTCGCAGTTGACCTCGACCATGACGCCGATCTTGCCCTGGTGCACATAGCTGTCGACGAGTCCCTGCCGAGTGGATCGACCTGCCTTCTCACCGGCAATCTGCTTCCCCTTGGCCCGCAGGATCCGCTCCGCCTGCTCCAGATCCCCCTTGGCCTGCTCCAGGGCCTCCTTGCACTCGACGATGCCGGCACCGCTTCGCTCTCGAAGCTGTCGGATCAATAGCACCTTACTCACCCTTTTCCGGGGCTTCCTTGGACCCTGTCCCTTTGACCTTAATCACCTTCTTCTTCTTGGGGAGGTCGTCGACCTCCACCTTCGTCTTTAAGGTCGCTTCCGGAATGATCTTCTCCACCTCGTCCACCACTGGATCCAGCAGCTCCGGAGCGACTCCCTTCTCTGCCATCGCAGCCTGCTGAGCGGCCGCCTCGGCCGCTGCGGCCGCCGCCGCCTCAACTGCAGCCTCCGCTTCCCGCTTCTCGGCCTCTACGCGGGCAATGGCCTCCGCCTGACCCGCGAGATAGGACTCATGTCCTTCCATGATGGAATCTGCAAGAAGACTGGTGATCAATTTGATCGAGCGGATGGCATCGTCGTTTCCGGGGATGATGTAAGAGATCGGATCCGGATCGCTGTTGGTATCCACCAAGGCAACAACCGGAATACCCAAGCGGATCGCCTCCTGGACCGCCGTTTCCTCCCGCTTAGCGTCCACCACGTAGAGGGCCTTGGGAAGGCGCGGCATATCCTGGATTCCCTTGAGCACCCTTTCCAGCTTCGTCAACTCCTTCTCTGCCCGCGCCGCCTCCTTCTTGGTCATCTGCTCGAGCGTGCCGTCCGTCTTCCACCGTTGCAGCGTCTTCAAGCGCTCAATGGACTTTCGGACGGTCGCGAAGTTGGTCAGAAGCCCACCCAGCCAGCGGAAGTTGATGTAAAATTGGCCGCACCGGGTCGCCTCCTCCAAGATGATCGGCTGCGCCTGGCGCTTGGTTCCAACGAACAGGATCGCCCCCCCCTGAGCAGAGATAGCGCGTAGAAACTCCCGCGCCTGATCCAGGCCCTGCGCCGTCTTCTGCAAATCGACGATGTAGATGCCGTTTTTCTCACCGAAGATAAATCGGCGCATCTTCGGGTTCCAACGGTGGGTTTGATGCCCAAAATGGACACCCGCTTCCAGGAGTTCTTTGACGAGAGGCTCAATCATCATGGTAGCCGCCTAGTTTATCAAAAAGTCTGTTACGGTGCAACCTGAAGTTGATAGAGACGACGATAAAGAGGCGAACCTTCCATCAGCTCCTCATGGCGCCCCATCTCTGCGATTCGTCCTTGATCCAGAACCACAATCCGCTGGGCCTTGCGGATCGTCGAGAGGCGATGGGCGATGACGAAAACGGTCCGACCTTCCATCAGCCGCTCCAACGCCTCCTGCACAAGGGCCTCCGACTCGGAATCCAGCTGGGAGGTGGCCTCATCCAAAACAAGCATGGGAGGATCTTTGAGCAACGCACGGGCAATGGCGATCCGTTGACGCTCGCCACCGGAGATCTTGAATCCCAAATCCCCCACGGAGGTGTCGTAGCCGGACGGCATGCGCCGGATGAATCCGTCTGCGTTGGCCGCCTTCGCCACGGCAATGACCTGCTCCAGCGAGGCGTCCGGCCGGCCAAAAGCGATGTTGGTGCGGACGGAATCATGGAACAGGAAGGGCTCCTGCGTGACCAATCCGATCTGCCTGCGGAGGGAACCCAGGGTGATTGCCTTGAGGTCCGTCCCATCGATGGTCACCCGGCCCCGGGTCGGATCGTAGAGGCGCAAGAGTAGATTCATGAGGGTGGTCTTTCCGGCTCCGCTGGAACCGACAATGGCGACCACCTCTCCGCGCCGGACCGACAGGTCCACACCTTGGAGAACGTCTCGCTCCTCGTATCGGAACCAAACATCCTCGTAGCGGATTTCCTTCTGGAACTTGGGCAGCACCTGCGCATCCGCCGCCTCCTGCACGGACGGCTGAGTCTCCAGAATCTCCACCACCCGTTTGGCGGCGGTGATCGCCTGCTGGTTGACCGCATGAAGCCGGCTGAGCTTCTTGACCGGGTCGTAAAGCGACAGCAATGCCGCCAGGAAAAAAACCACCGTTCCCGGAGAGATCTGGCCTTGAAGCACGGCCCGCCCGCCCACCTCCAGCACAACGAGTCCCCCCGCCATGCTGACCAGTTCCGTGACCACAGCCAATGCCTCCCGCCGCTTGATGGTCTTCACGTTCGCCCTGTAGTAATCCTGATTGATCGTCTCAAAGCGCCGCATCTCGCTTTGCTCAGCGGTGAAGGCCTTCACAATCCGGATGCCCTGCAGGGTCTCGATGAGACGGCTGTTCAGGTCCGCCATCCTTTGCTGCACCATAAGACCAAGCTTGCGAAGCATCCTGCCAATCCGGACGATGGGATAACCGATCGCGGGTAAAAGCAGCAACGCCAGCAATGCCAGCCTCCAGTTGATCCGCAGGATGATCGCGGAGAAAACCAGCACCTGGGCGCTGTGGTACACCAGATCCGTAAATCCCTCCGTGACGGTGTTCTGCAGCACAGAGACATCGTAGGTGACGTGGGAAATCAACTCTCCGGTTCGTTCCCCGCTG
>JAHFFF010000100.1 GCA_023248095.1 Candidatus Omnitrophota bacterium
GATAACCATCAGGACAAAACCGCCTAAGAAACCGAGGAAGGTGGAGAAGAAGAGGCCGACCAAAACCTTGTGCCAGCCTGCCGCCTGCAAGATGCCCATTCCACCTGTTGCGAGCGCGGCGCCGGCCAATCCTCCAAAGAGGGCATGGCTGATGCTGATGGGAAGCCCCCAGTAGGATGCCGGTGCACCCCAGAGGATAATGGCCGCCAATGCCGCCGCCACAGTACTTAAGTGGATCGCATCGGGGCTCACAATCCCCTTCCCGATAGTCGCCGCCACCGCCGTGCCCGACATGGCTCCCAGGATGTTGAAAAGCACAGCCATCGCAATGGCCTGGGCAGGAGAGAGCACACGCGTGGAGATGACGGTGGCAATGGCATTGGTGGCATCGTTCCAGCCATTGACGAACTCGGCGGCCAAGACCAAACCAAGAACGACGATCAGGCCGAGCGAAAGGCTATGCATTCTTCAGGAAGATCCCCTCGATGGCAACCGCCACATCCTCGCACTTGTCGGTGGCCGTCTCCAGCAAATCGTAGAGGTCCCTCCACTTCATCACCTCCAGAGGATCTCCCCTTTTCTCGAACAGCTCCGCCACCGCTTCCCGATGGATGCGATCTCCCTCGTTTTCCAGGCGATTCACCTCGATGCAGTGCACCAGGATGTCGGCATGGCGGAGATTCTTCAGCCGCGGCATCATCTTGTGGATCTCCGTCACCTGCCTAAAAACCACCTCGGCCAAGGCCTTAAACTGCGGCGTCGGCTGCTGGATCTTATACAGGATCATATGCTCCGCTGCCCCCTCGATGAAATCGATCACATCGTCGAGGGCCGTCGCCAATTGGTGAATGTCCTCCCGGTCGATGGGGGTGATGAAGGTGCTGTTGAGCTTGGCCATGATCTCATGCGTCACCTGATCGGCATCATGCTCGACACGCTCGAGCTGCTTGGCCTTCTCCCCGATCTTATGAACATCCGAGACCAATTCGTGCAGCAAGGTTCCTGCCTGCAGGAGATGTTCGGCCAGACGCTCGAAGAGTCCAAAGAATTGCTGCTCCTTCGGGATTAGTTGGAACATACGCGCACTCTCCTTTTTTGATGATGATACCACTATCCGCCCAGATAGGCCTTGCGAACCGCAGGGTCCTCCCGCAGCTTCTCGGCCGGGCCGTGCAGAGCGACGGAACCGGTCTCCAGCACATAGGCGGTCTGCGCAATCTGCAGCGCCTGATAGGCGTTCTGCTCCACCAAGAGCATACTGACTCCCGACCGATGGATCTGGCGGATGATCGAGAACAGGTCGCTGACCACCTTGGGGGCAAGCCCCAGCGAAGGCTCGTCCAGCAGGAGCAGCTTCGGCCGCGCCATCAAACCCCGGGCCAAGGCCAGCATCTGCTGCTCTCCGCCGGAGAGGGTCCCCGCCAATTGTCTTTTCCGCTGCTTCAAGGCCGGAAACAGATCCAGGGCACGTGCCAAATCCTGGGTGATCCCTCCGTCTGCCCCGCGGCAGGAGGCCCCCATGATCAGATTCTCATGCACCGTCAACCGGGGGAAGATCCTCCTCCCCTCCGGAATCTGCGTCATCCCCCTGGCCACCCTCTGCTCGGCAGGCAGATCCTGGACTTCTTGGCCAGCGAATCGGATCGTCCCTCGCGCTGAAGGAATAATCCCTGAGATCGCCATCAAGGTGGTGGTCTTGCCGGCCCCATTGGCGCCAACCAACGCGGTGATCTCACCGGCGCGAACCTCGAGATGCAAACCCTTGAGGACCTCCACGGCTCCATACCGGACGTGCAGATCCTCCACCGAAAGCAAAACCCTGCTGGGGTCAGACCCCATTGGTTTTTGCTCCCAGATAAGCCTCAATCACCTTCGCATCCTCTTGGATTTCCTTCGGGGTTCCCTCGGCGATCTTGGCGCCGTAATCCAGCACCACGACCCAGTCGGAAACCGGCATCACCACCTTCATGTCGTGTTCGATGAGAAGGATCGTCAACCCTTCCTGCTTGAGCTCCCTCAAAAAATCCATCAGCTCCTGCCGCTCGTGAAAGGCCAGGCCGGCCGCCGGCTCATCGAGCAGGAGCAGCTCCGGATCAGAGGCCAACGCCCGCGCCAGCTCGACCCGTCTCTGCTGGCCGTAAGACAAGGCCTGCGCCGGCCGGCCGGCAACGCCCCCCAGCGCCAACCGTTCCAGCAGGCGCATCGCTCGATCCAGCGCCCAGCGATCCTCCTGATGGGTCCTTCGTTCCCAGGGCCAGATGGCCTCCAGGATGCCGGCATGCGTTCTCACGTGGGTCCCCACCAGCACGTTCTCCAGCACCGTCATCTGGCCGAAGAGTCGGATGTTTTGAAAGGTGCGCGCAATACCAACGCAGGCCACCTCGTGGGAGGCGAGGCCACCCAAATCCAGGCACCTGGTACCGAGAAGCTGCATGCGGCCCTCCTCCGGCCGGAGGACTCCGCTCACGCAATTAAAGAGGGTGGTCTTGCCTGCGCCGTTCGGCCCGATCAGGCTGGCAATCTGGCCTACAGAGACCTCGAAGCTGACCTGGTTCAAGGCTACGACCCCGCCGAAACGTTTGGTCAATCGTTCAATCTTGAGTAACGTTCCGCTCACCGCGCCGGGGGGCTTACCGATGTCCCGAAGAGCCCTTGGGGGCGCACGCGCATCAGGACAATCATCAACAAACCGAACAGGAGCATTCGATAAGCGGAAAACTCCCTCAGCAGTTCCGGGGCTGCGCTCAACACGACCGCGCCGACGATGACACCTGTCACAGACCCGATCCCACCGAGGATCACCATCGCCAGGATCATCACCGAGAGGATGAAGTCAAAGCTGTCGGGAGTGATCGTCCCCTGCTTGGCCGCGAAGACGCAGCCGGCGAGTCCCGCGATCCATCCTCCCAACCCGAGGGCAAGCAGCTTCATCCGGCTCGCATCAATCCCCAAGCAGCCGGCCGCCAATTCATCCTCCTTCACCGCCCGCCAGGCCAATCCCATCCGGGAGCCGCGCAGCTTCGCGCAGGCCCAGGCCGTCGCCGCCACCAGAACCACCAGAAGCCCGTAGTACGGCGTGGAATTGACGCCGAAATTGAACGAGCCGAACACGGGATGCGCGATCCCCATCAGGCCGTTCGGGCCGCCGGTCCATTCCTCCAGATTGGTGAAGACGATCCGGACGATCTCACCGAATCCCAGCGTCACGATGGCCAGGTAATCCCCCCGCACCCGGATGGCCGGCAGGCCGAGCAGCACCCCCGCCACCCCAGCCATCCCACCGCTGATCGGCAGTGCCAGCCAGAAGGAGCAACCCATCCTGAGGTTCAGCAGCGCATAGGTATAGGCGCCGATGGCAAATAATGCTGCGTAGCCCAGGTGAAGAAGGCCGGCAAACCCGACGATGATGTTGAGCCCGAGCGCAAGCAAGGCGTAGAGGGCGGCCGTTGCGAGGATATCGATGTGATAAGGATTGCCATCGATGATCGGTAGAAGAATGAGTGCCGCAGCGATTGCGAGGAAGCGAAGCAAGCGGCCGGGGATCACGCCCGCTCCGACAGCCTCTCACCCAGCAGGCCGTGCGGCCGCAGCAGCAACACCAGGATGAGGACCACGAAGGCGATGACGTTCTTCCATTGAGAGGAGATGTAGCCGGCCCCCAATCCCTCCAGCAGGCCCAGGAGCAAACCGCCCAGCATCGCCCCGGGAAGGTTGCCGATCCCTCCCATGACCGCAGCGGTAAAGGCCTTTAACCCGACGAGATACCCATCGTGGAAATTGATCGTGGAATAATAAACGCCGAAGAGGAGCCCACCCACGCCCGCCAACGCCGACCCGATGGCGAAGGTGCCGGCGATCACCTGATCGACCGAGATCCCCATCAACCGCGCCGCGAGCGGATCCTGCGCCGTGGCACGCATGTTCCGTCCCAGGCGGGTTCCGTAAACGATCCCCTGCAGGCCCACCATCAGCAACAAGCTGACGCCGAAGATCACCCCCTGCATCGGGGTCACGGTCACCGCCCCCCCGCCCCAGCGCACAGCGGGCAGAAGGGCCGGGACATACCGGTCCTGTGCGCCGTAACCCAGCATAACCGCATTCTGCAGAAAAAAGGAGACGCCGATGGCGGTGATCAGCACCGAAAGTTTCGGCGCCTGGCGCAGAGGCCGATAGGCCACCCGCTCAACGGCCAGTCCAAGCAAGGAGCAGCCGACTGTGGCGGTGCACAGCGCCAGAAGCAGCCAGCCCACCCCTCCCGACCCTATCGTCCCTGCAAGCAGGAAAACGGTCAGCCCCATGTAGGAACCCAGCATGAACACCTCGCCGTGGGCGAAGTTGATGAGCTGGATGATCCCGTACACCATCGTGTAGCCCAGGGCGATGAGGGCATAAACGGCGCCGATGGTCAGGCCGTTTAAGATCTGTTGGAGGAAAAGCTCTCCAGGGGTCACTCCACGAATTCAAATTTCCCGCTGTGGACCGTGTAGATTCCGATGGTGCGGATACTGGTATCCCCCTTCGCGTCGAAGGTGTGAACACCCAGGATGCCGGGGTATTGCTTCATCTGCTTCATGGCGGTTAAAACCGCCTGACGATCCTTGCGGCCAGCCTGCCGGATCGCCTCCAAGGCGATGTTGGTCCCCTCATACGCGTAAGAGGAGTAAGCCCCGAGATGCCCATACTTGGCCTCAAAGGCCTTGACGAATTCTTGGGCGGTCGGGACCTGCCGGATATCGCCGCCCAAGGTGGTCAGATACATCCCCTCGGCCGCCCCCGGACCGGCCAGATCAATCAGGGCCGGCTCAAACAGGCCGTCTCCTCCCAAGAAACGTGCGGAGAGGTTCAACTTGAACCGCTGCTTGAGCAGCAAGGCCGCCTCGGGAAACATCCCGGCAAAATAGATCAGGTCGGGATTCAACCCTTTGATCTTGGTGAGAACCGGGGTGAAGTCTTTCTCTCCCTGGGTGATTCCCTCATGACCCAAGATCTCCGCCCCCGTCGACTGGGCCGCCTTGAGAAACTCGTTCGCCAGCCCGCGGCCGTAGGTAGTCATGTCATCCAGGACAAAGATCCGATGTGCGCCCAATCGCTGGATAGCAAAGTGGGCCCCTGCGGGCCCCTGAAGATCATCCGTGGGACAGATCCGGAAGAAGGTGTCGAACCCTTGCCGGGAGATCTGCGGGTTGGAAGAGACCGGGTTGACGTGCAGAAGACGCGCTTCATGGTAGATCGCGGAGGCCGGCTTGGTGCAGCTCGAGTTCAGATGGCCCACCACAGCCAACACATCCCCATCGGCCGCCAATCGCTTGGCCGCGGAGACTGCTTGGGCCGGGTTGCGCGCATCATCCAAGGTGGCCAACTCCAGCTTGAAGCCCGGGAGTACCGGCCCCTTCGCCTGCGCCTGCTCCAGCGCCAGCTCCGCACCCCGCTGCATATCCATCCCATGCGCCGCCTGATCCCCCGTCAACGGAACGACGAAGCCGATCTTGACGACCGGCTCCCCCTTCCCGCACCCGGCGAAGAGGGGTGAAAGTACCAGGGCGCAGAGGATGCAGCGGAATGTGCTGCTCATGAAGTTCTCTATCCCTTCATTGCCTTCCGAATGATTCGCAGAAGCTGTCGGGGGGAGAAAGGCTTACCCAGGATGAAGTACCGACCTCCCATCCCATCCTCCCGGGTGTGGATGAAGTCTTTGGCCAGACCACTAAGAAACACAACCGGGATCGCCTTGGTCTTGGGATTTTCTTTGAGTGCATCGTAAGTCAAGGTGCCGTCCTCTCCCGGCAGGAGGATGTCCAAGAGGATCAGATCCGGCCTCATTTTTCTGGCCATGGCGAGACAGGATGGGCCGTCCGATGCCTCAATGACTCGAAACGAATGCTTTGTCAGCCGCTTGTTCAGGATCAGCCGCATCGCAGGTTCATCATCCACGATCAAGATGCAGTTCCGCTTTGAGGATGGTCGCTTCGGGGCGCCTTTGTCACGCCGATTTGCTGACTTCATGGTGTGTTCGCTGCATAGCATAACATACCCGAAACCTTTCCGTCAGGCTTCGACCTATTTCAGGCGTTGAGTTATCTGGTATAAAACGCCGCCGGCGACCTCCGGTTTCGGCAGCATCATCTTCCTCGCCGACACGGTCACCTTGATCTTGCCTCCGGGCGACCTCTCCAAGACGGCCGTCACCCCAGCCTCCGGCAGATCCGCGGTGATCACCCCGCCTGCCCGGTCCTCCTTTTTGATCGTCCCGGCTTTCTTCAAGACAGCCAGGGCGGTTTCGTAGACCCGGTCGTAACCACTTTGGAA
>JAHFFF010000101.1 GCA_023248095.1 Candidatus Omnitrophota bacterium
GGCTTGATCCGTCAACTCCAGGGCTTCTTCATAGCGGCCGAGGGCATTTAACGCTTCGCCGTGAACCGTGTAGGCCTGAATCCCGTGCGGGTCCAGCTGCAAGGCCTTTTCCGTCAGATCCGCCGCTTCCTTAAAACGAGCCAGATGCACCAGGATACCGGCCTTGTGGGTCAGCGTTACCGGATTGTTCCCATTGATTCTCAGCGCTTGGTCGAGCTTCTTCAGCGCCCCATCCCATTGACCCCGTTCTTGCAAGCGGCTGGCCTGCTGGTTCAAGTGGACTTCTTCAAAGTCTACATGGCGCCGCCTCGATCTCTCCTCCAGGCCGGCGGCGGTTGGAGGAAAGGCTTCGTTGAGCACCTGAGCCAAGCTCTGCCGCAAGGATAGCTTCAACTCCTCAGGACCGGAGAGTCGGAAATCTCCCGGTTTTAGGTGGCGGGAATCCACCAGGGTGTTCACAACCCCGTTTATCAAATCGTCCCGCGATTTCATAAGGGAGGCATAGATCCGGAAGGTTGCTTTCGAAGGCTGGTTCTTCGTCGGGAAGCTGACGTTGAGGGTCGTCAACCTGGAGGAACCCGTAAAGGAACTGTTCTTTTGCCTCGGTTGGTCCACCTGGACCGTAAGGCGATCCTTGGGAAAAGAGGTGGGCCAGGTCAAAGATTCCAGCCAACTCTTCAGAACCTCCAATACCTCGGCGGCCGGCGCAATACCCGCCAGAAGTTCTGAAGATTCTGTTGCCTTCCCCGCAGAAGCTTCGGGTTTTGAAGTGGAGAAGTAGCCGGCAAGCCTGCTAGCCTCTCTCCTGGCTTTTGAATAGTTGGAATGTTGCCTGGCCGTGAGTCCTCTCCTCGTAGCAAAGAGGCGCCAGAGAACCAGTTCGAGGTTATCCTTAAGACCACTACTCGCTTGATCTAGGCTGTCCGTCCGATGCCCTCTCGTACCTCCTGTGGATCCTTCGGCTAGGGTGAGTGGATTTTCTTCCCCGGTGTTCTTCAAAAACAGAATCCGCCGTTCCCGCTTGATCAGCCTATCGACGGCTTGATCGTTAGTTCGAAAGGCATGGCCGGGGAATTTTGCGGCAAGGCCGGGATCCTGCGTCACCAGAAAGAACCGCCCGACAAACAGGCCCTTCCAGATCTGTTCTGATCCGGGCTGCCTCAAGAATCCCCCCAGCGCAGCAAGTGGGCCTGCTAACCGGGCCGTCTGCCCGGCGCTCAGGAGGAGGGAGACGGAGGCATTTTTGGCGGGCGGCGGAAGCTCGGCCCAGCCGGCCAAAATGTCCCGGGCGGCGGATTCCTCCAGGCCGGATTGGAGCGCAGGGACAGGCAGGGATTCCCCGGCAAGTGCGCCGGCGAGCTCCTCGAGGCCGGTTTGGTTGTTAGCCTCCTGCTCGGTGCGCAGCGTCCACTGCGCGTAAGCAGAGGGAGGGATTGCCGCATTGAGGATAAACGCAGCCAGAAGGAAAACGGAAAAGAACCGACGTGCAGCCATTCGGGTTTTGCGGCGGCCTTGCTTACTTCATCTGCCCAAGTTCCAACGCGTCCTCTGTCTGACGCTGGAGAACCCGTGCAATGGTGGCGCCGGGAACTCCGAGTTCCTCCAAGCCGCTCGCTAAGCTGCCGGCATCGTACACAAGCGTCAATCTCACATTCGGCCCCAGCCGTTGGGAGACTGCTCGGACCACCTGTTCCCGCCAGCCGGTTCCCGACGGATCGGCAGAGACGAGCAACTGGATTCCTGCGTTGATGGACCGGTAATCCTGCTCCTCCAACCCCGCCCAAACCAAACCAATCTGCCGTTCCGGCTCGACGCCGATTGCGAGCTCATGCCGGAAATCGGTCGGCGTGGGGACAACCACGTAGGTAGGAATCCCAAATCGCTTGAGCGCCGAACCGGCTGCCGGGTCGAAGCTGAGCACCACGCGTGCCTCCTCCAACCCAGCGGCAGCCTGCACCAATGCCCTGAGCCGCTCCAGATGCTGAGTAGTGAAAGCGGAGCCGGCATCTCCCTTGATCTCATCGAGATAGACCGGCTGAGGCTGGTTGCCCAAGTCCGGCCCGAACCAGAGATAGCGGCCGGGCTTCTCGGCAACGAACTGCCTCGCTTGGTCGGCAGAGATCTGCCTGCGCGGATCATCCAGCGGGGTGGCAGACGGGTAAATTGCGCCGGTCAAATCCTCGATCCGGATGTTCGGCTGAGACGCGGTCCATTGGGCCGCCAACTGCACGCTGAGGTTGTGAATCTCCTCCAGCGAAATCTGCCGGATCGAATCCTCGATGGCGGCGAACGTCTTGGCATCATCCGCGGCAAAGGATTTCAGGCCTTTGTCCTGGACATCCTGCTGGATCAACTCGATGTCTATACCGAGCTCTGCTAACCGGTTCAGCGCGTGCCGATCTTGATCCAGATTTTTCTCAACCGTCAGCGAGGCATCGAACGGCATCTTCTCAGCTGGAGTCTCAGCCAGCATCCGGATCACCTCCGGAGGGGAGGTGTTGGTGGTCCAGGCTCCTTTGAGTTCGCTGAAGTAATGCGGGTCGGTTGTGTAAACCTCCTTCCCGGTTTCTGGATCCTTCGCCTTGACGCCGGTGGAGCCCCAATAGATCTGAGGCATTCGGGGGCCGGTCCTCTTCATGAATTCCTGCCAGCCGGCATCCTCTAGATACTGCTCCTGGACGAGCGGGTAGATCTCCGTCTTGGCGTAAGCCAGGCCGGCCTTCATCTTCAGCGGCGCAATATCTTTAAGGAACGTATCCCTGGCCGCCTCGTTCTCCGGCTTAAGCAGATGCTCATACAGCCGGCTCGCTGCCTGCAACCGGGCGCGGACGTTCTTGTCAGCCGGTGCGCCCAACGCCCCCTCGGGCAGACTCAACCGCCGGTCTACGTGAGCCTTCAGAAGCTTCAGATCCGACAGAACCGGATCAATCTCGCGGTCCGTCCTGGAGACGAAGTCGGAGAAGACCGCTTCCCCCGCCGGCCCTCGGTCGTACCTTCCGCCGGCCCGCGCATAGGCGTAGTTGCCCGCCTTATGGGCCTGCATCGCCGCCCGTACATGCTCCCTCCGGGAAAGCAGCGTGTAGTTGATGTTGGCGCCGTTGGCATGAGCCTTCTGGGCGGCCGTGATGCCGGTGTTCGTACCGTGCACCTTAATGAAGAAGTTATGCGCCCCCAGCTCCTTGCGAAGCAGCCCATCCAAACGCATGACTTCTTTAAAAGCCTTTTCCGTTTCGCCCATGAAGGCGTCGTAGTCCCGCTCAGACATCGGCTGGGCCCAGATCGGCCGGAACTCGTAAGAAACGTAGCCGTATTGATACTTCGACTCCTCATTCCCCGGCCGGAAGAGCGCTGCGGCCGGCTTGACCAGATGGCCGACAAACAAGGTGTCGTAGATTTCCTGAGCCGTCAGCCCTTTGCGGATAAGCTCCCGCACCTCTTCCCGCCATACGCCGTTCGGAGCCAGCACCGCCTGCTGCCAGACCCCCCAGTTGGAGGTTGGGTTGGTGGTGGCGGCGGAGATAACCTTGCGCCTCACAAGGCTCGCAATCGTTCCATCGGCCAGAACGTTCGGCGTCAGGAAATCGTAGGAGTAGTGGGCACCTGCCTGCTGAAGACCGTCGAAAACAGCATGTGGTGTCTCCTCCAAACCCGCAGTGAGGGGACGGGCAACCTTCGGCAGACTCAAGAGAACTCCGGTCTCGTCCGCAACCGCAGGGAGGCCGTCGACACTGACTAACTGCCGGCTCGCAAGATCCCAATGGTAGGTTGCTCCATCCGGAGTCTTCGACGACAAGTGACCGCCGTCACCCTCAAAGTGAATCGATGCGATCTTTCCCGGAAACTCGAACAGGGTGCCTAAAAACTCTCCCGTTGGAACCTGCCAAAGAAGAATCTTTCCACCCTGATCAGCTGTCGCCAGCCGCTCGCCGGCCAGACTGAAAACGGCAAGCTCCACCGGATCCTTATGGCGCGATAGGGTGGCGATCAAAAGCCCATTATTTGCATACCGCAGATGGAGCGTTTTCTCATCGGTCCATCGCGTGACCAGGAATTGCCCATCGCTGCTGCGGGCCAGTTCCGATTCCTCCAGGCCAGCCTGTTCGGACTTCAGAGGGATGGGCCTCTCACTCCGTCCTCGCCAGAGGTGGAGCTGCCGTACCCCTCCCTCCACCAAGACCACCGCCTGATAGCTCAGGTCCGGCAACTCGTCTGAGTCCGGGAAGGCAAGCTCAAGCTCTTCGGCCACACTGCGCAGCACGTTACTGGAAACTCTCGGATCATTCGCAACACGAGCTGGTATCCCGATCGGCTGAGATTCAAAAAGATCTCCCCGCCCTCCCTCTTGAGGGATCGGGCTCGGGTAATGGACCACGATCTGACGAATCCCCCGATCGGGATGCCCGGGCAAGGTTTTCTCCAGCCACGGAAGGAGCCGATTGACCGGCCCCTCCCACAGCGGCGCCCTTGCCTCCTCCAACCCGGCGGTGAGAATTTGAAATGTGACGACGAGCGCCATCTTTCCTGCGCCTGTCTGCCGGCTAACCGGGACAGGACGAATCCACGTCGCAGCCGGCTCATTTAGGAGCTTTTCGGCACGCAATAATTGTTGAAACTCGGGAGGGACCGCAGGGACGGAACCTTGCTCGAACAGGTGACGTGCCGATACCCTACCCATCAATACAACTTCAATCTCATCGATTCCTCCGTTCCCCTTCCCATTCAGCATTGGATCCACATAGAGGTCCACGAACCTCTGCAGATAGCCGTCCACGGTCTCTCCCTCCTTGGGCTCCGGCACCTGCTCCTCCAAGCCGGACGACTGGCCTGCACCAGTGAGCAGTGGGATTTGGATGCCGGTAGGTGCGATTAAACGGTCCTGCAGCTCATTCGCTTTCGCCACTAAATTGGCAACCTGTTTGGAAAGCTCTTCAGGGTATCTGTCTGCAATCTGGGCCTGTAAGTCAGCAAGTGTATTTTTCAACATGCTGGCGTGATAACCAGCGGACCCAATGTCCTGCCGGCTGTAGGCTGCCTCGATTTCGCCATGCAGCCTAACTCCCTCTTTGATGAGCTGGGTAAAGCCTTCTGGAAGCTGCGGAACAACATCCGGCAAGTTTCGTATCTCGAGGAAATTCCTCCACAACGCAGCCAGAAGTTCGCCGACCCCGTCCTGTGGAACGTCGGAAGCCACGTCCCGCAATGTTACGGCACCCTCTGCACCACCGGAGGCCAGGATCTTACCATCGGGACTGAAGGCAACGCTGTTCACCGAACCGGCATGAGCCTCTGCCCGGCGAACCTGAACTGTTCCGGAAAAAACGTTCCACAGTTCAATCGCCCGATCGCTTCGCCCGACAGCCAGGAGCTTCCCATCCGGAGAAAGAGCCATGGAGATCGGCCACTCCGGGAGAGAAATCCAGGATTCGTCACCCCTGATGCCGGTCAGTTTCTGCGCTAAGCTCCTTCGCCGCTCCTGTCCGGTGGCAACGTCCCACCATCGAATCGTCTTATCCTTACCAGCCGAGAACAGAGTCGTTCCATCCGCACTAAAAGCCAGGGCGGTCACCATGTGCGAATGCCCGGTCAGCGTGCGCACGCGCTGTGTGTCTAGATCCCATAGATAGATGGCTCGCTCCAACCCATCGGCAGATGTAGCAACCAGCCGTCCATCGGGGCTGAACAGTACCGCGTTAACCGGCCCTCGATGCTTCTTGAGTATTCCAGCCGCCTTGCCGGAAGGGACTTCCCATACGCGTACCGCCCCATCGGCGCTACCAGAGACAAGTTTCTGTCCGCTTAGGCTAAACGCTACACTGAGCACTTGGGAGGCGTGTCCCTGAAAAACTTTCAAAAGCGCGCCAGTGGCTGCATCCCACAATCGAATCGTCCCATCTGCACCGCCGGAAGCCAGAAATTTTCCATTGGGACTAAAGGCACCCGTGAAGATCTCTCTAAAGAACGTGCGGGTGCCTCCGTGACCCTGTGCAGGTTCCAAAGGCAGCGTTGTTTTTAGCTGACCTGTTTTAACGTCCCACAGCCTTATCGTTCCGTCATGACTGACTGAGGCAAGCGTATTTCCTTTAGGATCGAAAACCACTTGCCGTACCTCGCCGCTGTGGCCTTTCAGAACCTGAATTTCCTCCAAACCGGTCTTGGAGTTGAGCAGGGTGCCGTTGCCGGGCCGGTATCGGTAGCCGACCAGAGTTTCCGGGATGAAAGAATAGGGACCCGCGATGAAACGGCCCGCCAGATTCGGCTCCTGCCCGACCAAATAGACCCACAAGTTCTCCCCCTGATTGTTC
>JAHFFF010000102.1 GCA_023248095.1 Candidatus Omnitrophota bacterium
TGCAGGGGACCTCTCACCGGGTCATTACCGCGGTGGCGCTGGTCAATGCCCGCACCTCCCGCTCGATCGTACGGCATGAGACAAGCACCGTGACGATGCGGCCCCTTTCCCTGCAAGAGATCGGGCGCATCGCCGGAAAGCATCTCGATAAGGCAGGGGCTTACGCCGTGCAGGACAAGAGAGATCCGCTCATCCGGCAAGTCAAAGGATCCTTCACGAACGTGGTAGGATTCCCGATGGAGGTGGTGACAAAGCTTCTGAAAACATCTGGATTTTAGAGCCGGGCCGGCTCTACGCCTGGCGCTTGTTGAGAAGATCACGCAGTTCCTTCATGAACTGGTTGATGTCCTTGAAGGAGCGGTAGACGGAGGCGAAGCGGACGTAGGCCACCTCATCCAATTCATGCAGGCGCCTCATCAGACGTTCGCCGATCTGAACCGACGGCACCTCCCGGTCAAACTCCTGGGCGATCTCCCGCTCCAGGTCATCCACGAGCTCCTCGATCTTTTCCAGTGGGACAGGCCGCTTCTCACAGGCCTTGATCACCCCATTCAAAACCTTCTTCCGATCAAACGGCTCCCGCCGGCCATCCCGCTTGATGACCAGCAAAGGGGACTGCTCAAAACGCTCGTAGGTCGTGAAGCGCCGACTGCACTTCGTACACTCCCTGCGACGACGGATTGCGGCCCCATCCGGAGCCTCGCGGGAGTCGATGACCTTATCCTCGTTGTACCCGCAGAACGGACACTTCACGCTAAGAGAAGAAGCTCCGGGTAAAGGGGGAAGCGCTTCGCAAGGGCCTCCACGTCTCGAATCACCTGTTCGATCACACCCTGTTGGTCCATGCCGGAGAGCACCTTGTCGATCAGCTCCGCGATGGTGCGCATCTCGGCCTCCTTCATCCCGCGGGTGGTCACCGCCGGGGTGCCCAGGCGGATCCCGCCGGCAACCGCCGGCGGACTGGGATCGAAGGGGATCGCGTTTTTGTTGACCGTGATGCGGGCCAGATCCAGAGCGCTGGAGGCCTGCTTGCCGGTGATCCCCTTGACCGTCAGATCGACAAGCATGAGGTGATTGTCTGTCCCTCCGGAGACAATCCGCCAGCCTTTCTGCTGAAGTGCCTCGGCCAGTGCCTTGGCGTTTTTTACGATCTGTTGCTGGTAGACCTTAAACTCCGGCGTCATTGCCTCCTTGAACGCCACCGCCTTAGCGGCGATCACATGCATCAGGGGCCCACCCTGCGTTCCGGGGAAGATCTGGGAATCCAGCTTCTTCGCGAAATCCTTCCGGCAGAGGATCATCCCACCCCGAGGGCCGCGCAAGGTCTTGTGGGTTGTGGTGGTGACAAACTCCGCATGAGGAACCGGCGAGGGATGAATCCCAGCAGCGACAAGACCCGCAAAGTGGGCCATATCCACCACCAGGATCGCACCGACCGCGTCGGCGATCGATCGGAACCTCGCGAAGTCCAACTCCCTCGGATAGGCGGAGTAGCCGGCGAGGATCAGCTTCGGACGATGCTCCTTGGCGAGCTCCATCAAATGATCGTAATCGATCCGCTCGTCCTTCTTGGCAACGCCGTAGGAAACCACCTTGAACAGCCGGCCGGAAAAATTCTTCGGATGCCCGTGGGTCAAGTGCCCGCCGTGGGCCAAGTCCATGGTGAGGATCGTATCGCCCGGGTCCAGGACGCTGAAGTAGACCGCCATGTTGGCCTGCGATCCGGAGTGGGGCTGAACGTTCACATGCTCCGCGCCGAACAGCGCCTTCGCCCGCTCGATCGCCAGCAACTCCGCTTCGTCGACGTACTGGCAACCTCCGTACCATCGAGCGCCGGGATACCCCTCGGCGTACTTGTTTGTCATCACCGAGCCCATCGCCTCGATCACAGCGAGGGAGGTGAAGTTCTCGCTGGCGATCAGCTCCAGATGCTCCTGCTGCCGATGGACCTCCCGTAGGATAGCGTTGTAAATCTCCGGATCCGTAATTTTGAGATGTTCAAGCATATGGAAATAAATCCCCGCAAGTTATGCCCTTCAACCTGATTCCCTTCTCGATCTTCCGGATTTGGCGAACGCGGCGGGCGTGGCGGCCGCCGCTGAAGGGAGTCTTGAGCCACGCGGACAAGATTTTCAACGCCTGGCGGGAGTTCATCCCTTCCGCCCCGAGCACGAGAACGTTGGCGTCGTTGTGCTGGCGCGCATGCCTCGCCACTTCAACCGTTTGACAGACTGCCGCCCGCACCCGGGGAAACTTATTGGCCACAATCGCCATCCCTGCCCCGCTCTTGCAGAGCAGAAGACCGCGCTGCGCCCGCTTCTTGGAAACCGCCTGTGCCACCTTTGCCCCGATCAACGGATAATCGCAAGGCTCAGCGGAGAAGGTTCCCTCATCCATCACCCGAAAGCGAGCTGCGCGAAGCCGCCGAATCAAAAACGGCTTGAGTGCGAATCCACCGTGATCGGTTCCAACCGCAATCCTCACTCCAATTCTCCTACGATTTCTCCATCCACTCCATGATCCGATCGACACCATCCTGGATCGTCGTCCGGCAAGCCTCGTAGACCTGCCTGGGCTGCCCAATGGGATCCGGGACATTGGGGTTGTCCGATGGAACGGGGTTCTGGAAGGTTTTAAACAGGTGCACCTTGGGTTCCACCTCCGGGTTGACGGCCAGGATCTGCTCGCGATGAAAATCCTCCATGCAGAAGATCACATCCGCATGGCGGACCAAATCCGGGGTGAGTTGCTGGCTGACGTGCGAGGAAACATCGACTCCCTGCTCCTTCATCACCTCAATCGTCTCCAGCGTAGGCCCCATGCCCGGAAAGGTGTTGGTACCGGCGGAAAGGACCTGCAGATCGCCGCGTCCCTGCTGCTGCAACCTCTGCAGCAGCAATCCCTCCGCCATCACCGACCGGCAGCTATTTCCGGTGCAGACGAACAGAATCTTTTTCTTCTGATGAGGCATGGGCTCTCCCAAGAAACTGTTGAATCGGGTCTGCCATCGCCCCTTCGCGGAGAATCCGAGGGGGCTGAACACTCAGATCAACGACCGTGGAACTGACCCCGATGGGAGTCGGTCCCGCGTCGAGAACAACATCAATCTGATCGGCAAACTCCTTGAACACCTGCTCCGCCGTAGTGGCTGCAGGTTGCCCGCTCAAGTTAGCGGATGGAGCCACCACTGGCACGTGGGCCTCCCGCAGCAAGGCCAGCGCCACAGGATGGCTGGGCATCCGGAAACCGACGGTGGAGCCGTCCGGGCGGGACAGGACCAGGGTCAGCGGACCCGGCCAGAATCGGCTCATCAGCTCCCAGGCAAGAGGGCTCACCACGACTCCCTCCGCCTCGACCTGCTTGAAGTCTGAGATGTGCAGCGTGGCCTGTTTCTCAAACGGCCGCTGTTTGACCTGGTAGAGCTCCTGAATCGCCTGAGGATCCTGCAGATTCGCCCCCAGCCCGTATACCGTCTCCGTCGGAAAGGCAACGAGCCCTCCCCGGCGGAGCACCGCCGCCGCTTCCCGGATGAGGGCCAGATCCGGATGGTTGGCATCCACGCGAAGAAGGCGAGTTCTCATCGGCTGGCCGCGTGCCTCAAGGCCCTGGCACCGATGTCTCGACGGAATTGCCTTCCTTCGAACTGGATCCGGTCGGCTGCCTGGTAAACCTTTTTGAGCGCCTCTTCCAGCGTTTCACCTAATGCCGCAACGTTGAGGACGCGCCCGCCGGTGGTCAGCAACCGGCTGCCCTCCCGCTTGGTGCCGGCGTGAAAGATCAACGTATCGGGAAGCTCGGCCGCCTCCTTTACGCCGGTGATCTCCCGGCCTAGATCGTACTTGCCAGGGTAGCCTTGCGACGCCAGGACCAAACAGGCGCAGGCCCTCGGATCCCAAGTCAGCTGAACCTCCCCCAACCGGCCCTCCATCGATGCCAAGAGCAGTTCAAAAAAATCGGTCTTCAAACGGGGCAGAATGGCCTGGGCCTCGGGATCGCCGAACCGGACGTTGAACTCCAGAACCTTCGGCCCTTGCGCCGTGAGCATGAGCCCCGCGTATAGAATTCCCTGAAAGGGACAGCCTTCATTGGCCATCCCGACGACGATCGGCTCAAAAATCTTGGAGCGAATCTCCTCAAGAAGATCCGGACTCGCCATCGGTACCGGAGAATAGGCCCCCATCCCTCCCGTGTTCGGCCCTTGGTCTCCATCCAGCGCCCGCTTGTGGTCCTGCGACGGCTCCAGCAGAATAAAGTTCGAACCGTCTACCAACGCAAGGACGGAGACCTCCTCACCCTGGAGGCACTCCTCAATGATGACTTGATTTCCTGCCTCGCCTAACAGGTGCTCGCGAAGCATCCCGGTCACCGCCTGAATCGCCTCTTCTCGACTCTCCGCGACAATCGCTCCCTTGCCCCCGGCCAGGCCGTCCGCCTTCACGACGACCGGCATGGGTGAATTCTTGAGCTGATTCAGCGCTTCCGATAAGTCCTGAAAGATTTGAAAGCGGGCAGTGGGCACATTGTACCGCTGCATCAACTGTTTGGCGAAAATCTTCGAGCCCTCCAGGCGCGACGCGGCCTTTGTCGGACCAAAGATCGGCAGCTTCCTCTGCCGGAAATAGTCCACCATCCCGTGCACCAGCGGCACCTCCGGCCCCACCACAGTCAGATCGATCGGTGATGAGGCCGCGAAATCGGCCAGATCGACAACCTTCTCCACACCCAGGGGGAGGCATTCCGCCAGCTCGGAGATTCCGCCGTTGCCCGGGGCCGCGAAAACCTTCTTCACACGGGTGCTCTTGATGAGCTTCCACACCATGGCATGCTCCCGCCCTCCGGAGCCGATGACTAGAACCTTCATGACAGCGCCCCTCGCGCAGGAATTTCTCTCTCAAGGTTAAACAATGGCTACCTCCCGGCGGCCGCGGACGACCTCTCCGATGAGCCAACTCTTCAGGGCATGACGCCCGAGCCATCGCTGCGTCTGGGAAACCGCACGCGGAGGGACGATCAATACCAGGCCGACCCCCATGTTAAAGGTGCGGTACATCTCTTCTTCCGGGACCCCGGCAGATTGAATCTTCCGGAAGATCGGAGGAACCGTCCAACTCCGCCTGTTCAACCGAACAGCCGTCGAATCGGGAAGAATCCGGGCCACCTTCTCCCGGAATGAACCTCCCGTGATGTGGGCGATGCCGCGGACCGGAGCCTTCCTGCGGAGTAGATCCAGCACCGAACGGACATAGATCCGCGTGGGCTTGAGGAGTTCCCGCGCCAGCCTCTTCTGTTCTGCAATCGACAACACCTTCTGCACCAGCGAAAAGCCATTGGCATGGAGACCGTTGGAAGCCAAGCCGATGACCTGATCCCCCGCTCGGATCCGATCGCCGTTGATCAACCCTTTGCGCTCGACGGCCCCCACCGCGAAACCAGCCAGGTCGAACTCTCCGCGGCGATACAGAAGCCCCATCTGGGCCGTCTCGCCGCCGAGCAGAACGCAGTGGGAATCCACGCACCCTCGGACGATCCCACGAACGATCTCCACCAGAACATTCAGATCCAGCTTGGCCGCAGCCACATAATCCAGGAAGAAGAGGGGCTCCGCTCCCGTACAGAGGATGTCGTTCACGTTCATAGCGACCAGATCGATCCCCAGCGGCATGTACCATTTTACCCGGTGAGCGATCCGCAGTTTGGTCCCTACCCCATCGGCGGAGGCCACCAGCACCGGATCCTTGTACCGCAACTCCTTGAGGGAAAACAGGCCCCCGAAATCGCCGATCCCTCGAATGAGCCCCGGCCGGCGGGTCAAACGGGCCAACGGCTGGATCGATCGGATGAAGCGGCCGGCCAGGCTGACATCGACGCCGGCCTGTTGGTAGGTACTCACCGGTCCGGTTCTTTCTTTACGGGATGGGCCTCACCGGCGAATTTGCGTTCCAGGATGTACTTGTCCGCTTCCGGGCCGAAGGGGAGAGGATATTTTCCGGAATAGCAGGCGGTGCAGTAGTGGGATTTCGGACCAGTCACCGCGCTGAGCAATCCCTCCAGAGAGATGTAGCCGAGCGAATCGACCTCAAGGAACTTCTGGATCTCTTCCATGGAATGGGTGCGCGCAATCAGCTCCGATTTCGTCGGGAAATCGATCCCATAAAAACAGGGATGGAGGATCGGTGGACAAGAGACCCGCATGTGGATCTCGCTGGCCCCCGCGTCCCGGATGCTTTTCAGGCGTGTCTTGCAGGTGGTGCCCCGCACGATCGAGTCATCCACCACCACC
>JAHFFF010000103.1 GCA_023248095.1 Candidatus Omnitrophota bacterium
ACGAGGGGATTGTCGGTCAGCTGACCTTGACCCTGCATGTCTCGAATGACGCGGTCCGGATCGTCTGCGCCGGTGGAGCCTGGTACGTGATCTCCGGCCGGGGAGAAATGGCGCCGCATATGGCCAAAATGATGCAGAATGCGGCGCAGTACGTCCCTGTGTCCACCAAGATCAATTTTGATAACATTGAGTTTGACGTCGGCGGTCTCGCCGACAGGTCCAACGACTGGTTTGTCATCCAGAGAGCCGGGAAATACCTGATCACTGCCGGGTGGCAAACCCAAGCGGGTATCACCTATAATCCCAACGTTCACTCCTACGGCCTGACATTCATCTACAGGACTAGGGCCGGCACTACAACTGACCTCCTCGCGGTATCCACGGCGGGCAGTTCATCCGGCGCGTGGTCGGAAGCATCCGACACCTTTGATCTGTTGCCCGGCGACAAAATTGAAATGTATGTAAGCGCGCAGGGCACTTACAACCCCCCCTATACTACCGCAACTGAAGAATCGAAGCCCCGGATGTCGGTCCTGGAGCTCCGGCCGTGAAAAAGGATTTAAGGTGCAGAGATGAGTGACGAGCTGCACCGACTCCGACACAGCGCGGCACATGTGCTGGCACAGGCGGTAAAACGTCTGTGGCCGAAGACGCGGCTGGCCATCGGGCCGCCGATCGAGGAAGGATTCTATTACGACATCGAACCGGAGGCGCCGCTGACCGACGAGGATCTGCCGAAGATCGAGGCGGAGATAGCGAAGGTCGTTCAGGCAAACTTGCCATTCCAACAGAGTTGGATGTCGAAGGCCGAGGCGGAGAAATTTTTCCGGGATAGGGACGAACGGTTCAAGGTAGAGATCATCCGGGGGATTCCGGACCCGAAGGTATCGATCTATAGCGACGGGGATTTCATCGACCTCTGTGAAGGACCGCACATGGGATCAACCGGGGAGCTGAAGGCGGTGAAGTTGCTGTCGCTTGCCGGCGCCTATTGGCGAGGCAACGAGAAGAATCCACAACTGACCCGGATTTACGGAACCGCCTTCTTCAAACCGGAGGAGCTGGAAAAATTCCTCACGGCACGGGAGGAGGCGAAAAAGAGGGATCACCGGAAACTTGGGGTGAGCCTGAAGCTCTTTTCCATTATGGAGGAGGCCGGCGCTGGGTTGGTCTTCTATCGTCCTCGGGGAGCGGTGTTGCGGCAGATCATCGAAGAGTATTCGCGCCAGCAGCATGCGCGGCGCGGATACCAGCCGGTGATTACCCCACACATCATCCGCAGCAACATCTGGGTCCGTTCCGGGCATTATGAGCATTACAAGCAGAACATGTATATCTTCAAAACAGAAGAGGAGCAGGAGTGGGGAGTCAAGCCGATGAACTGCCCAGGCCACATCCTGATCTACGAATCGGATCTGCGGAGTTACCGGGAGTTTCCGCTGCGCTATTTTGAGCTGGGCACGGTCTACCGGAACGAGAAGTCCGGCGTTCTGCACGGGCTCTTGCGCGTGCGGGGCTTCACGCAGGACGACGCGCACATCTTCTGCCGGCTGAGCCAGCTGGAGTCGGAGCTGGGCGGCGTCCTGGAATTCATTCAGGAGGCCTTCCGGGATTTCGGATTTGCCGAGTACCGCGTGGAGATGAGCACCCGCCCGCCCGAATTCATGGGGAATGAGGAGCAGTGGAATCAAGCAGAGGGGATTTTGACTCGTGTCTTGAAGGAGAAGCAGATTCCCTTCGAGGTCAGCCCGGGTGCGGGGGCCTTCTATGGGCCGAAGATCGACGTGCATGTGAAGGATTCCATCGGCCGGTACTGGCAGTGTGCTACCGCCCAGCTGGACTTCGTCCTTCCCCAGCGTTTCAAGTTGAAGTACATCGAGGCCGACGGCACCGAGGCCGTGCCGGTCATGATCCATCGGGCGATCTTCGGCTCGCTGGAGCGATTCATCGGCACGCTCATCGAGCATCACGGCGGGGCGTTCCCTCTCTGGCTGGCTCCCACCCAGGTGATGATCATCCCGATCTCGGAGGATCAGAATGCCTACGGGCGTGAGGTGATGGCGGAGTTGGTCGAGGCGGGATTGCGGGTGGAGCTGGATGATCGTCGGGAAACACTGCAGTCCCGGATTCGGGATGCTCAGCTGGATAAGGTGCCGTACATGGGGGTGGTCGGCAAGAGGGAGGCTCAGAACCGGCAGATAGCGGTTCGGGCCCGCAAGGAAGGGGACCTGGGCGCAACGGATGTGGCTCAGTTCATTGCACGGGCCCGCCAGGAGATTCAGGAGAAGCGTTAACCCATAACCATAGGAGGAGAAGCCGCTGAAGCCGCTGAGAAGAGACCTGAGTAGCCAACGAAGCGTGGAGGCACGTGTCAATGAACGGATCAGAGCGCGTGAGGTTCGTCTGATCGGCCCGGAGGGACAGCAGGTGGGGGTGGTCTCGATCACCGAGGCCCTGAAGCGGGCGGTTGAGGCGAGCCTGGATCTGGTCGAGGTTGCACCTCAAGCAAACCCTCCGGTGTGTCGGGTGATGGATTACTCGAAGTACCTCTACGCGAAAGAGAAACAGGAGCGGGAAAACCGGCAGCACCAGCGGCAGACCCAGTTGAAAGAGCTGCGGTTTAGGCCGCAGATCGACGATCACGATTATCAAACCAAGCTGCGGGCCTTGGTCAAGTTCTTGAAGAAGGGGAATAAGGTGAAGGTCACCTTGGTATTTCGGGGCAGGGAGATGGCGCATCAAGAGTTCGGCCAGCGGCTTCTGGAGCGCTTGCGCCAGGATGTAACCGAGGTGGCTCAGATTGAGCGGCCTCCTGCGCAGGAAGGCCGGTTTGTTTTCATGACGTTGGCCCCCAAATAAGGGGAAGGAGACAGTAGAATGCCGAAGATGAAGACGCGACGATCGATCGCTAAAAGATTCCGCATGACCGCCAAGGGAAAGATCAAGCGGGCACACGCGTTTCGCAGCCATCTTTTAACTGGGAGAACAGCCAATCGGATGCGCAAGCTTCGACGCAGCGCCCTGGTCAGCCGGGTGGACGAGAACCGGGTCAAGCGGCTGCTTCCCTACGGTACATCATAAGGAGGGATATTCATGGCTCGGGTTAAACATTCGGGTGCCACTCGCAAGCGGCACAAGCGGACACTCAAGCAGGCCAAAGGGGCCTGGGGGAAGCGCTCAAAGCTTTTCCGGCGTGCAAAGGAAACGGTCTATCGGGCGATGGCCTATGCCACCCGGGATCGCAAGGCGCGAAAGAGGGATTTCCATCGGCTCTGGATCACGCGGATCCGAGCCGGCTGCGAAGCGGAGGGGATGCGGTACAGCCGGTTCATCGCCGGATTAAAGGCGGCGAACGTCTCATTGGATCGGAAGATCCTCGCGGATCTGGCGGTGAGTGACGAGAACGCCTTCCGGGAACTGGTGACGCTGGCCAAGGGTGCTTGAAGAAGAGCTGGATCCCCTGCTGGAGGCAGCCGTCCGGGCTCTTTCCGAGGCAACCGATGTCGCAGCTGTAGAGGCCGTTCGGGTCCGGTACCTGGGCCGCCGCGGAGAGCTGACGGAGCGGTTCGCCGTTTTACAGGACCCGACCCTTTCGGCCCAAGAAAAGGCCCGCTTAGGGAAGAAATTTAACGCCATCAAGCAGTCGTTAGAAAAGTCCCTCTCGGAAAGGAAGGCCGCCCTCTCTCCCCAAGGAATAAGCGGCGGATCTGTCGCTGATCTGACGTTGCCCGGCCACCCTCCTGAAGTGGGCAGGCTTCATCCCATCACTCAGACCATTGAGCGCATCCTGGCCATCTTCCGGTCGCTGGGCTTCGCCGTCGTTCTGGGCCCGGAGGTGGAGACGGAGTACCACAACTTCGATGCGCTGAACATTCCCGCCAACCATCCCTCTCGGGAGAATTTCGACACCTTCTATCTGGAGTCCGAAAGGGAGACGGATGTCCTTCTGCGTTCCCATACCTCCCCGGTCCAGATCCGGTTCATGAAGCGGCATCGGCCTCCTTTTCAGATTGTGGTACCGGGCAGGGTTTTTCGACCGGATGCAACGGATGCCACACACTCCTTCCAGTTCCATCAGGTCGAGGGCCTGGCGGTCGGCCCGGGAGTGACCTTTGGAGATCTCAAAGGGGTACTTGCTGCTTGGGCAAAAGGGATGTTCGGTTCCTCGGCACGGCTGCGTTTTCGCCCCCACCACTTTCCCTTTACCGAACCCAGCGCAGAGGGGGATCTCTCTTGCATCTTCTGCGGGGCGAAGGGGTGCCGCGTCTGCGGACAGAAGGGTTGGCTGGAGATCTTAGGCTGCGGAATGGTTCACCCGGAGGTGTTCAAGGCGGTGGACTATCTGCCCGGAACGGTGGGATTCGCCTTTGGAATGGGGGTGGAGCGGATTGCCATGCTCCTCCATGGGATTGAGGACATACGACTTTTCTTCGAGAATGACATCCGTTTCCTCCGGCAGTTTCCCTGAATGAAATTCTTACTTTCCTGGCTGAGGGAATTCATCGAGCTGTCTGTTCCGCCGGAGTCATTGGCCACGCGGTTGACCATGGCGGGGCTTGAGGTGACGGCCCTGGCTCGACTGGACGGAGATTGGCTGTTTGAAGTGGAGGTTACCCCGAACCGCCCCGACCTGCTCAGCCATCTGGGCATAGCTCGGGAGACGGCTGCCATCCTGGGACGGCCCCTTCGCTTCCCGCGCTGGCTTCAGCGAGACTTTCACCCCCCACGAGGAGAAGAGCACGCCGCATTCCCTGTGACGATCGAGGATGCGGAAGGGTGCCGCAGATACGTGGGGATAGTGATCGAAGGAGTGCGGGTGGCGCAAAGCCCTCCGGAATTGGCCGAGCGGCTTCGGAGAATCGGAATCCGCCCGGTAAACAACATCGTGGATATCACCAACGCCTGCATGCTGGAATTGGGCCAGCCGCTGCATGCATTCGATCTGGACACCCTAGAAGGGGAGGCCATCCGGGTCCGCCGAGCCAAGGCCGGAGAGGCGTTAGTCACGATTGATGGGCAGAAGTGCTTGCTCACGCCCGACCTGTTGGTGATTGCGGATTCCAAACGGCCGGTGGCTCTGGCGGGTGTGATGGGGGGATTCGAGACGCAGATTACACCGAGTACTCGGCGGATCTTGCTGGAATCGGCGGGGTTCCAGCCGGCCTTGATCCGGCGCGCGACGCGGATTGCCAAACTTTCCTCGGAATCCTCCTACCGGTTCGAACGGGGCGTAGACCTCACCATGGTTCCCTTGGCGGCTCTCCGAGCGGCGCGACAGATCGTCCGTCTGGCTGGTGGAACCCTTCGGATTCCGATCAGCGATGTTGGGCAGATGGAGATGGCTCGGCGCCGAATCTCATTGCGTCCCCGCAAGGCTCAAGAGATTTTGGGAATGCGCATCTCTTCCGGTCAGCAGCGCCGATCCCTGGAGCGCTTGGGTTGCCGGGTTCGAGGAACAGGACGCGGATTGAGCGTAGAGCCACCCTCTTGGAGGAACGATCTGAAGATACCAGAGGATCTGTATGAAGAGGTCGCCCGCCTCTTCGGGTACGACCGGTGTCCCGAAACCCTTCCTCCCACCCCGCGACGAATTGTTGCCCCGAGCGCCTCTTCGGAGGAGGCTGTTGAGGATCCCTGGGTTTTCCGGGAGGCGAGGATCAAGGAATGGTTGGTGAGCGCAGGGGCGCAGGAGATTTGCACTTACAGCCTGGTCAGTCCAGGGTTTTTAAGCGTCTGCCGGTTGGGATCAGCAGCGAAGATCCGCAATCCCCTCAGTGCAGAACAGGCCTGCCTGAGACCGAGCTTGGTCTGCGGCGCTTTGGATGCCCTGTCCCGCAACCTCCGCCGAAGGACAGCTTCCAGTTTTTGCCTGTTCGAGATGGGGCATGTCTTTTTCCCAGCCCAACAGTCCGTCGTCTCCGAGAAAAATCTCTTGAGCCTGCTGGTAGCGGGGACTCCGGAACCGGTCTGGGGTGTTCGGCCAGAACCCCTAGGGCTCTTTCACCTGAAAGGGATCGCGAATCTTCTCTCTGAGCGTTTGGGGCTGGGTCCCCTTGAGGAGACGATCGAATCCGGGCCAGCCTATCTGAACGGACCGGCGGTGATCCTCCGCGCAGGCCAAAGGCAATGGGGCGCCATGGGGGTCCTTTCCTCAGAGGTGTCGGCCGGTTTTGAGATACCCGCTGAAACC
>JAHFFF010000104.1 GCA_023248095.1 Candidatus Omnitrophota bacterium
GCGATGGCTCGCTCCCATGATGCGGAGGAGCTGATCCGGCTGATCCGTCCCGCATGAGAGGTTTGAGCGGATGTTGAAGCGAGTGATTTCAAAAAAACTCGGGGAGCTGCTCTTGGAGCGCAAGCTGATCACCCAGGAGCAACTGCAGCATGCCCTCAAGGTTCAGGCGGCCAAGGGGGGACTCCTCGGCGAGACCCTGGTGAGTTTGGGGTACACCACGGAGGAGTCTGTAGCCCAGGCCTTGACCACCCAGTATGGATTTCCCTACCTGCCGCTTAAGAATTACACCATTGATTCCGATCTCCTGCGCTTGATTCCTGAGAATGTTGCGCGCCAGTATTGCCTGGTTCCGGTGGATCACATTGGGAATACGCTGACCATCGCCATGGCCGATCCCCTGAATCCCGGGGTTCTGGAGGACATCGAGATGCTCAGCCGTTGTTCGGTACAGGTTTTTGTTTCCACCGGGAGTGAAGTGATGGAAGCGATTCAGCGCTGCTATGGAGATAACCATGCCTAAGGCGATGCCCCGGACCGCGGAGCGCCTGACGGAGGCCCTGCTGGCTCAGCAATTCCTGAAGCGTGAGGATTTGGACAGGGCCTTGAAGCAGCAGCAGGAGCAAGGCGGATCCCTCAGCCAGATCCTGGTGGAGATGAAGATGGTGGATTCCAGGGTATTGGCCGGCGTCTTAAGCCAAATCCTCCAGATCCCGACGATCCCTCTTTCCAAGATGGAGATCGACAAGGGATTGGCGGAGTTGATCCCCGGGAAGTTGGCCTTTCACTATCACGTTGCTCCCGTCTCCAAGATGGGCAAACAGCTGACGGTTGCGATGGCGGATCCCCTGAACGTTCTGGCTCTGGACCATCTGGTCCAAGCCACCGGGTTAACCTTGGTGCCTCTGATCGCCACGCAAGAGGAAATCCAGGATGCCCTCAACCGTCTTTATGGGGCTGCCATTAAAGAGACCTTGGCCGAGCTGCGCAGCCCGGAGGATTCTTCCGGGACCGTTGAGGTGCTGTCGGAATCCGGTCCTCTCCAGCCGGAATCGGCGGATAAATTGATCCGCTTGACCCAGGAGGGGCCGGTGGTCCGGTACACCCACCTGATCCTGGGGCGCGGGGTGGAGTTGAGGGCCAGCGATATCCTCATCGAGCCGTTTGAGAAGAAACTGCGGATCCGCTATCGCGTTGACGGTGTATTCCGAGAGGCGGAGGCCCCGCCCACGGCTCTTCACGCCGGGATCGTGTCTCGGATCAAGGTGATGTCCAATCTCAACATCACAGAGCATCGGCTGCCGCAGGACGGTCGGATCAAGTTTTCCGTCGGAGGCCGGGACGTGGACTTCCGTGTATCCGTGATTCCCTCCTACTACGGGGAGAAGGTTTGTCTGAGGATTTTGGACAAGGCTCAGGCCATGTTGGACATCCATCGACTGGGTTTTGATCCTGAGCCCTTGGAGGTTCTGAAGGGGGCTGTCCTGCGTCCGCACGGCATGGTTTTGATCACGGGACCCACCGGGTCCGGAAAAACAACCACGATGTATTCTCTGTTGAAGTTGGTCGATCGCCCGGAGAAGAATTTAGTGACCGTTGAAGATCCGGTGGAGTTTGATCTGCCGGGAGTCAATCAGGTCTCGGTTCGTCCGGAGATCGGCCTGACCTTCGCCGCGGGCCTGCGGTCCATCCTGCGGCAGGATCCCAACGTGATCATGGTCGGGGAGATCCGGGATGAGGAAACGGCGGATATCGCTGTGAAGGCGGCTCTCACAGGGCACTTGGTCTTGTCCACACTGCATGCCAACGATGCCGTGGGTGTTGTCGCCCGCTTGGCCAATATGGGGGTGGAGCCTCATCTGATCGCCTCAGCTCTCCTTTTGGCCGGCGCTCAGAGGCTCCCACGGCGGGTTTGCAATCGGTGCCGCGAGGTTGTTCACCCGTCGCGTCAAATCATCGAACAGCTCGGGCTTCCAGCTGAGGGAACCTATGCCAAAGGCAAGGGATGCGCGGAATGCCGCGGGACCGGTTTGGACGGACGGGTGGGGTTGCTCGAGGCGATCCCAATGACGGCTGAGCTGCGTCGTTGGGTGGAGCAGGGGGCATCGTCCGTGAAACTGAGAGAGGTTGCCCATGCGGCCGGGTTTCGATCCCTTCGTGAGCACGCGGTGGCGAAGGCCGCCACAGGGGCCATGCCCTTGGAGGAAGTGGCCCGGACAACGGTGGGTTATCAGGAGTAAGGCAGATGACCGCTTCCTTAAGACAACGGGTAGTGGATCTCCTCGTAGAGAACTGCGGCATCGATCGAGCCAAACTGGAATCGGTGTTGCAATCCCCCCATGTGAAGGGGAAGAGCCTGGCCCATTTGTTGGTTGAGCAGGGATTGGTCGGTCAGGAGGAACTACTCTCGACGCTGGCTAAAGGCCTCGGATTTCCACCCCTCAACCTTTCTCGAGTTCAGATTGATCCCACCTTGGCGGATCTGGTCCCGGAACGGATGGCCCGTCAGTACCGCCTGGTGCCTGTTTCCAAGATGGGGAAACATCTGTCGGTTGCGATGGCGGATCCCTTGAATGTGCTGGCCCTGGATGACTTGACCCTGCTGACCTCCTTTGAGGTGAGTCCCGTTCTTGCGGCTGAGGCAGACATTGATCGGGCTATTCAAAAACTGTACCAACCTGCACGAGACCACGTGGAAGGTCTTTTGTCGGAGGGCCACGCAGGGGATGGCGATCTGCCGGTTCCAGAGGGATCGGGTGAAGAGGAGGAGGTCATCGATCTGACCCCCTTTGGCATGAGGGGTCAACGGGCTCCTGCGGTGCGGGTGGTGGACCTCATGCTGACCGACGCCTTGAAGGCTCGAGCCAGCGACATTCATGTGGAGCCTTACGAGGGAGAGGTACGCGTTCGGTATCGGATCGATGGAAACTTGGTGGAGGCGTTTCGTTTGCCGAAGCGGCACCAAAATTCCCTGGTCACCCGTCTGAAGATCATGTCGAAGCTGGACATTACGGAGAACCGCCTGCCTCAGGACGGACGGTTCAAGGTCCGCGCTGAAGGCCGGGAGGTGGACTTCCGGGTTTCGGTGCTTCCCATCAGCTTTGGCAACAAGGTGGTCCTTCGGTTGCTGGATAAAGGCAATCTTTCGGTTGGGCTGGATCAACTGGGTTTTCTCCCTCATTCCCTCGCTGCTTTTAAGAAGGCGGTCTCGCGGCCGTACGGAATGATCCTGGTGACGGGTCCGACCGGCAGCGGGAAATCCACCACCCTCTATTCCGTTCTGATGGAGTTGAACGAACCGGGCCGAAACATCGTCACGGTGGAGGATCCGGTGGAATATCAGGTCGAAGGGATCACGCAGGTGCAGGTCCATTCCGAAATCGGCCTGACCTTCTCCAACGTCCTGCGGGCGTTCCTCCGTCAGGCCCCCGACGTAGTGTTGGTGGGAGAGATCCGCGACATGGAGACGGCCGATATTTCCATTAAGGCCTCCCTCACCGGGCAGATCGTCCTCTCCACCCTTCACACCAACGATGCCCCGTCAGCCATTTCCCGTCTGGTGGGTATTGGGGTGGATCCCTTTCTGCTGGCCTCCAGCCTGATCTTTGTGGCCGCTCAACGGCTGTGCCGGCAGCTTTGCCCCCGTTGCAAGATTCCCGACTTGGTGAAGCCGGATATTCTCCAAGCGGCTGGATTGACGCTGCCAAAGGGCCGACAGCTCTATCGAGGGAAGGGGTGTCCCTATTGCCGCGGTACAGGCTTCCGTGGGAGATTCGCCATCCTGGAGGCGATGTTGCTGGACGATTCAATCCGCGAGATGATCATCACTCGGCGTTCCACCGATGAGATCCGTGCCTATGCCCAGTCACACGGGATGCGTTCGCTCCGCCAGGAAGGGCTCGAGCATTGTCTTGCCGGCCGCACATCCCTGGAAGAGATTTTGCGGGTCACGGCGGAAGAATGAAGAGACCGATACGATGATGACCTTTTCTTACGTTGCTAAGCTGCCCGATGGAAGAACGGTGAACGGTTCTCTCGAAGCGGCCTCCCAGCAGATGGTGCTGACTGCTCTCCATCAGAAGGGCCTGGTGGTGGTCAATGTCAAGCAGGCTGCGATCCAGGCCCGCGGTCTTAAGGGTCGGGTTAAGCTGGACGATCTGGCGATCTTTTCCCGGCAGTTGGCGACGCTGGTGGATGCCGGGATTCCCGTCGTCGGTGGCTTGGAGGCGGTTGCCGATCAGATGGAAAATGCAACCCTCAAAGGGGTGATCATCAAGGTGAAGGATGCCGTCGAGGGGGGAACGAACTTGACCCTAGCGATTGCCAATCAGAGCCGGATTTTCTCGCCCCTTTTCGTCAGCATGGTCAAGGCGGGGGAGGCCAGCGGCCATTTGGCCGAGGTGCTGCAGCGGCTGGCCGTCTACTTTGAGAAGGCGGCCGCACTGCAGCGGAGGATCCGCTCCGCCTTGGTTTACCCGGCCATCGTCATCACGATGGCGGTCGTCATCACTAGCATCCTGGTGGTAGCCGTCATTCCGGCCTTCAAGGAGATCTTCAGCACCATGGGTGCGGCCCTTCCCCTTCCGACCCAGATCCTGCTGGCCTTCAGTGATTTCTCCCGCAGGATGTTCGTGCCGGGCTTGATCTTCTTGGGGGCCGGGATCTACGCTTTCCGAAAGATGGTGCTGGGCAGACCCAAGGGCCGCCTCTGGTTCGATCGCACGATGTTGAAGCTCCCGGTGGTCGGCATCCTGGTTCGCAAGGTGGCCATCGCGAAATTCTCCCGCACCTTGGCGACGCTGGTCCGCAGCGGTGTCCAGATCTTGGCGGCATTGGAGATTGTTTCGGAGACCGCCGGGAATCGAGTCATTTCAGATGCGCTCATCAAGGTGAAGACCTCCATCCGGGAGGGGGAAAATATCGCCGGTCCCTTGGCAACCAGCGGTGCCTTTCCTCCCATGGTGGTCCGGATGATTGCCGTCGGCGAGCAGACCGGACGCCTGGACGATATGCTCGGAAAGATCGCCGATTTCTATGAGGACCAGGTGGACGCCGCCGTTGCCGGTCTCACCAGCGCCTTAGAGCCGATGATCATCTGCGTGCTTGGGTTGATCGTCGGCTCCATCGTCTTTGCGATCTTTATGCCGATCTTCAAGATGGCGACAATCGTCGGAGGCCACCATTAGACCCCTTGTTTTTTTTGCTGGGAACAGTATACTTTCAAGTGGGAGTTGTTAACGTAAGTAATTGTAGTACAGTGGGTTGTGTCATATTACAAAAATAAAAAAGGCACAAGTGGAAAGCAAGGAGGGATTAATCAATGCGTATAACTATCAACAAGGCCAAGGGTTTTACGCTCGTAGAGATCATGATCGTGGTGGCCATCATCGCGCTTATTGCTGCGATCGCCATCCCGAACCTTCTGCGGGCACGGCACAATGCCAATGAGACGGCTGCAATCGGTAATTTGAAGACGCTGGTGGATTCACTCGAATCGTTCCGGGCCAACCAGGCGCCGACAACCTATCCGGGTGCGGGCGTGACCTCCGGCGGTACCGCGGTCACCGATTTGAGTGGGCTGGCAAATACCAACCCGCCTTACATCGATGCGGTGCTGGCCAGCGGGATTCGGCAGGGGTACACCTTTACGTATACCCCTGGAGTAGCTCGAGTGGTTGCCTTGGGTGGGCAGAACTTCAACGCGTACGACACGTACACGTGTACTGCTACACCCGTCACTGTGGGGGTTACGGGGACCCGTCGCTTCTTCGTGGATTCGACTGGGGTCATCCGGTCGAATGACACAGGGGCAGCGACAGCCGCCAGTACACCGTTGGAATAATTCAAACAACGGTCGGTTAGAGGAGCGCAAGATGCAGGGCGGTGGTCCCCTGGACTGCCGCCCTGTGTTCTTTTGGTACTGTGAAGGAGATGGGATGGACCGACGAAGTGGGTTCACCTTAATCGAGGTGATGATTTCCATGCTGATCTTTGCGACGGCGATGGTGGCCTTCTCCACCTTGTATCTGACGACCGCCCGTTTGTATGAGAGCAGCCGGAATTTAGCTCAGGCGGTCAACGACGGCAGGGTGCTCATGGAGGCGATGAGAGACCGGGCGCAGTCGGTTGGGCTCTCCGGGGCCGGTGGGGTCACGGCCACCTACCCGCAGGGGACCAACCATGG
>JAHFFF010000105.1 GCA_023248095.1 Candidatus Omnitrophota bacterium
CAGGTGAACGGAGAGATCTACCTCGGCCATCCGGGCCGGGTGATCCTGCCGGAGATCCCGGAGAACCTGATCGCCAAGCCGACGCTCACCTGGCTGTTTGACAACGAGGCCAAGCAGGCCCACACCCTGGAGGTCTCCTACCTGACCGCCAACATGAACTGGAACGCCGATTACGTGCTGGTGCTCAACAAGGACGACACCGCGGCCGACCTTTCCGGCTGGGTGACGGTGAATAATCAGTCCGGTGCCGCGTACAAGAACGCTAAACTGAAGCTGATCGCCGGCGAGGTCCATCGCGCCCGGCGGCAGGAAGAGGTCTATGAGTATGATGGTGTGGCAGAAAGCCGGATGGCTGCAAAGGCAGCCCCGCAGTTTCGGGAGCAGGGTTTCTTTGAGTACCACATCTACGATCTGCAGCGGCCCACCACGATCAAGGAGAACCAGACCAAGCAGATTGGACTTCTCGAAGCGACCGGTGCGCGGACAGAAAAGGAGCTGACGGTCTACGGGATCCAGTCGTATTGGACTCGCCGATGGATGGAAAAGATCCCGAAGCAGCCGGTGAAGGTCTACGTGAAGTTCAAGAATTCCGAAGCCAATCATCTCGGGATGCCCCTGCCGGCCGGGGTGGTGCGGGTCTACAAGAAGGATCAAGCCGACAAACTCCAGTTCATCGGCGAAGATCGGGTTGACCACACGCCGAAGGACGAGGAGGTAAAGCTGGAGATCGGCGAGGCGTTCGACGTCGTGGCGGAACGGGTTCAGACCGATTACAAGGAGGTGACGTCTCATCTGTACGAGGCGGAGTGGGAGATTACGCTGAGGAACCACAAGAAGGAGGATGTAACGGTGGGACTGGTGGAGCCTTTGTTCGGCAACTGGACCGTGATCAGCAACAGCCATCCCTATAACAAGGTGGATGCCCAGACCATCCGGTTTGATGTGAACGTTCCGAAAGATGGCGAGGTGAAGGTGCGGTACCGCGTGCAAGTCGGCTTATAGCGTGACTGAGTCCAAGGGCGCGATCTCCCGCTACCAGCTGGATCTCTTCTCCAAGTGCCGGCGCTGTTTCTGGCTTTTGAAGCGGCACGGAGTCAAACTCCCCGACAGCTATCCGCTGGCCCTCAACAGCGCGATGGACAACCTCCTCAAGCAGGAGTTTGACGAATACCGCGCGAAAGACCAGCTCCATCCCATCCTCACCGAGTACGGTATCTCGGCCCGCCTTTTTCAGGATCTGCCAAAGCTCCGGGACTGGAGGAACAACTTCAAGGGCCTGCGCTGGACGGACCAGCTCACCGGCTACACGCTGTTTGGCGCGATCGATGACCTGCTGGAATTTCCGGATGGGCGCCTGTCGGTCGTGGATTACAAATCTTCGGGTGCAGCGCAGATCAACGTCTATCCCTCCTACCAGCTTCAGCTCGATGTCTACACCTACCTGCTGGAGCGGATGGGATATCCTACCGTCGGCAAGGGGTACCTGGCCTTCTTCATGGCGGTCAAGGATGACGGGTTCCGCGGCCGGCTGCCGTTCAAGGGTACGCTTGTGGAGGTGCCGTGCGATGCGGACCGGGTCGGCGGCATCTTCCGGGACGCGGTGGCGCTGGTGGAATCGGATCGGATGCCGGACGCCGGAGAAGAGTGCGACCTCTGCCGCTGGTTCGACGAGGCAGACACCGTTCTCGGGGAGAGGTGCGCACCCTGAGGGAAAACCGTTTCTGGATAGGATGGATCTTGGCCGCAGGCTTCCTTGCATACAGCGATAGCTTTTTGGGAGCGTTCGTTCTTGATGAGTGGTCTCACCTTATAGTCAGGGACCACCTTCACCATCTTTGGCCCATCTGGAAGGTGGTCGCAGGAACCACGCGGCCGGTAGTAGACCTCACCCTTGCCGTCAACTATGCCTTAGGGGGACTCCATCCCTTTGGGTATCACCTGGTCAATCTGGCGATTCATCTGGCAGCGGGGATGGTACTATTTGGGGTGATTCGAAGGACGCTGAAGAGCTCTAGGTTAGGTCCACGGTACGGGGAGGTAGCCTCTGGACTTGCCGGAGTGACGGCAGCCTTGTGGGTGGTGCATCCCTTGAATACACAGGCGGTGACCTACGTCATTCAGCGCGCAGAATCCTTGATGGGGCTGTTTTACTTAAGCGTTCTGTATTGCTTCGTGCGAGAGTCCGAGAAACCTACAGGAATCTGGGGATTCAGAGCGGTCATCTTCTGCACACTGGGAATGGCGACCAAGCCAATGATGGCTACAGCACCGCCTCTTTTGCTGCTCTACGATCGCTTCCTGCTCAGCAACTCCTGGAAACAGGTGTGGGAAGAGAGGAGAAAAATACATGCCGGCTTGATTACTACCCTGCTTGTTCTAGCCATCATCTTAGCCACATCCCAGCAAGAATATCGGCACACCGCTGGATTTACCCAACAAAAGGTGTCTCCTTTCTCTTACGCCCTGACGCAGCCGGGGGTGATTTTGCATTACCTGAGGCTCTCCCTCTGGCCCCATCCACTTGTCTTTGATTACGAGTGGCCGGTGGTGAAGGCGTTGCGAGATGCCCTGCTGCCAGGTTTGGCAGTGGGAGGGCTGCTTGGGTTAACGGTATGGACACTGGCGAGCGGCTGGCCGGCGGGTTTCTTGGGGGTCTGGTTTTTTGGGGTGTTGGCGCCTAGTTCCAGTTTCATTCCGATTGCCGATTGCGCCTTTGAGTACCGGATGTATTTGCCTCTGATTGCAGTTGTGGTAGGGTTGGTGGTGGGTGGGTATGAGGTCTTGAAGAAAGCAGCAGGCTGGGGCAAGCCAGCCCAACTCTGCGCAAAAGGAGCCATCATCCTCTGGGTGGGAATCTTCTCAGGCATGACCTTCCGGCGGAATCTGGATTACAGGAGCGATGTAACGTTGTGGAGGGATACGATAAGAAAGAGGCCCTATGCGGTAAGGGCTCATAACAACTTGGGTGCAGCTCTCGGACGGGCAGGAAATCCAAAAGAGGCGAAGAAGGAATTTGAGGAGGCACTCAGGATCTTGCCGAACGATGTGGAGGCCCTCACCAATCTAGGTCGTGTCTCGGGCACATTGGGGAATCTTGAAGAGGCGAAAGAAACGTTCGAACAGGTACTCAAAATCCAGCCCGGCAATGCAGAGGCTCATTTCAATTTGGGGGTAGCCCTCGCAAAACTGGGGAAGCTGGAAGAGGCAAAGCGAGAGTTTGAAGAAACGCTCAAGATCCAACCCAATCACCCGCAGGCGCACGCAAGCTTGGAGCTCGCATTAGAAATGTTAAGGAAACCGAAATAGGGAGATCACTGAATGGCTAAGAGATGGCACGGTTGGGGGATATTCCTGGTTGTTGTCCTTCCGGCCGGTTCGGTCTGGGCGGAGACGATTGAGCTGGTGACCTACTATCCGGCTCCCTCGACACCGGATCAGCATGTGCGCAGTCTGACGGTAGGGACGCCGTATGCGACACAGAATAACTTGAATGACGGAGACGCGCTGGTGTACCGGCGGTTGTGGGTGGGACCGGGGTTTGATGCCGCTGCGGAGTTTCAGCTGCTGACGGTGGAGGGGAACGTCTGGGCGAGGTCTCCCGCGACGGCGTTGTTCATCGCGGACCGGGGTGCGAACACGAACTACAGCGGCCTGCAGTTAAAGACCTTCGGGGTGGCGCAATGGACGATCGGCTCCCGGAATGACGGGACGGAGCATCTTCAGATCTACAGTGATGCGGACAGTGCGATACGGATGTTCATCCAGCAGGGGACCGGAAGCGTCGGGATCGGGACGACAGCCCCGGCAGGGCGTCTGCACGTGGTGGGTGCGGATGATTCGCTGAGTCAGGTCTTGTTTACAGCGGGCCAGGACCTCGTGCCTGGTGCGCCATTTCCGGACATCCGGGTGGGGATCGGGACGGAGACGCCGAACTCCCGGCTGGATGTGCGGGGGTCCATGAGCCTGGGGGTGACGATTGTCACGGGGAACCCGAGCCCTCTGCTCCTGACGGACGCCCACAACGTGGTCCTGACCAACGGGACGGGGAACCTCACCATCACTTTGCCATCTGCCGCGAACCGGGCCGGCAGGACCTATTACATCAAGAAGACCGATGGCGACGCGGACCTGGTGACGATCAATGCGGCCGGAGGGGCATTGATTGATGGGGCCGCCTCACTCGTGCTGTACGTGCAGAACGACGCGGCGCGGGTCACGACGGATGGGTTTAACTGGTTCGTGATCTCGAACGAGATCCGGCTACACATGGCCAGGATGATACAGCCCGTGGTGCAGCCTATCCCAATTCAGGTTTGGCAAAAGGTGAACTTCACCGAGGAGACATATGATGTCGGCGGCATTGCCAGTACCGACACGGACCAGTTCACTATCCGGAGATCGGGGAAATATCAGGTATCGGCAAGCTGGTTTCTGTACTCAAACCAACCGGTGACGTGGAGCGGATTACAGATCTATGTCAACGGCGCGGCAGTCTTGTACAGCTTCGAAACTAGTATGGATTTTGGCAATGCGTATCTTTCGGCCGTTGATACTCTGAATTTGGCAGCGGGGGATTATGTTGAGATGTACATTGCGAAAAGTGGGGATTCAGGGCCCCCGCGAGTTTACTCCGCCGACGCGCCCCGCATGTCCGTGACGGAGCTTCGGTACTGAAGAGGCAGCTGCGGGAAATCAGTGCTTTGTTACGCGGCGGCGCGGGCGACCCGGCCCTTCTTGATGCAGCGGGTGCAGACGACGAGCTTTTTGACGGCGCCGTTTAGTAGGGCGCGCACGGACTGCAGGTTGGGCATGAAGCGGCGTATGTTCTTACGGGATGGGAGGGACTTGAATGGTTAAGGGATGGAGGATGTGTAGCTTGTTGGGGATGTTCCTGGTTGTTGCCCTTACGGCTGGCTCGGTCTGGGCGGAGACGATTGAGCTGGTGACCTACTATCCGGCTCCGCAGACAGCGGACATGCACACCCGGAGTCTGACGGTGGGCACGCCCTACGCGAATGAGCTGCTTCTGGACGGGCAAGTGATCATCTACAGCTGGGTTGGGATTGGGGACGGTTTCTTTACAGCGGCGAATCGTCCAGCGGAAGTCATACCGGCGGTGCCGACGGAGCCCCTTGAGGTGCAGGGGAATATTCTGTCCCGTGCGCCTGCGGCTAAGGACTCGCTGTTCATCTCCGATCGTGCTGCGGCCAACCGGCTGAACGGCCTGCGTCTGCGGACGAACGACGCGTCGCAATGGACGATCGGCTCCCGGAACGATGGGACGGAGAATCTGCACATCTTCAGCGACGCAAGCGCGACCCCTGTCACGCGGTTCTTCATTGAGCAAGGGACCGGGAATGTGGGGATTGGGACGACGGCGCCGACAGGACGTCTGCACGTGGTGGGAACGGATGACGTGGTGAGCAACGTGCTGTTCATGCCGGGTGCAGATACGGTGGCGAACCCTGCAACCCCGAGGATTCGCGTGGGGATTGGGACTGGATTTACAGCAGCGAATCCTCCGGCTTCCACCCTTCAGGTGGAGGGTTCCTTGGGAATGAACGTGACCGTCGTGGCCGGCAACGTGACGCTCAATGAGGCTCAGAACGTGGTGTTGTGCAACAACGGCGGCGCGATGACGATCAACCTGCCGGCTGCGGCCCAGTGCGCGGGCCGAACCTACACCATCAAAAAGATCAGCAACAATACGCTAGAGGTGGTGATTGATCCGAATGGCGCTGAGGGGATTGACGGCCGGCTGACGCTGAGCTTGTACGTTCAGAACGACGCCGTACGGATTGTCTCCGATGGTGCGAACTGGGACGTGATCTCGGATGAATTGAGACCGCATCAGGCGAAGATGACCCGGGAAGCCCCGCAGAGCGTTCCGAATATTGCGCTTACAAAAATCCTTTTCGACAATTTAGAGTTTAATATGGGCGGCATGGCCGATGCCGCCAACAGCAGGTTTGTCATCCGCCGGGCAGGCAGGTATTTGATCACGGCATACATCCGTTTTGATCTAGGGGGTAATTACAACTGGGGCGTGATTTATAAAAACGGATCTCCCTTTTCCGGCGGTACTGTGGCCACCGCGTCAGCGCCGGGCGACAAAGGGATGCTGGCCGTGGATGTGCTGGATCTTGTCCCCAATG
>JAHFFF010000106.1 GCA_023248095.1 Candidatus Omnitrophota bacterium
GTGACGCCGGTCGCTACCAAAATGTTCCCAAGGCTGACGATCACCACATTATGACCGTTGCTGACCCCTTTGATTTCCACGTTATGATCGGAAAAGTAGTACTTGTCATCTTCGAATTGGACTTTACTGGGGTCGTTCGGTGTACCTTCTACTATCTTGGTTTCTCCCGGCAGTAAGTTGCGCCTTGTCAGTGGCGGAAGATTGTTAAGCTGGCGCCATTCATTCAAATTGTTGTCCGGGTAGTTCGGGTTGTCCGGGTCGCAGTAATAGTTGGCCAGGTTGCAAGCGCCGGGCGCTAAGGGATCTTCCAGCGGCGGAAGTGACGGGAGAACCGGGTGAGAATCGGGAGACCGGCCGGGAGAAGGCTGAATAACGGGGTTTCCAGAGACTTGATCAGGGCAACCCTCACCTGGATCGCCCTGGCAGTTGATCAAACCTAGATCAAGCGCCGCCAGCAGGTCGAACTCCAAGACCTTTCGCTGAACATGGGTAATGCCGGCTGTACCCACTGCACGGACGGTCAGGATCAGATCCTGGTCGGTCGTTGGATCGCTGTCATCCTGATTGTCAAAGGCCCGGACGCTGTAGCTCCCCTGCGTCAACGTCCCGGAAAATGGCAGATCGGTCGGAATCACCGGATCACCATTCGCAGCGATGACCGGACTGCCATTTGCCCGGACCGCCGGATTCGCCGTCGTCTGGAAGGGAGGGATCACGCTGCCATTTGGATCGAGAGGATACCTCGCCACCGCTCCCCTGAGAACCGGCGTCCAGGTGAGATTGCCTGAGACAAACTGGGCCTTGTATGCCGTGCGTGCCCGTTCCAACCCAGCACTAGCTAGATAAAAGGCGTTGTGGTCGTCCACTTCCTTCCAGGTAATACCTCGCTCCAAGGAATCCAACTGAGAAAACCCAAGCCCGGCAATCGCCAGCACCAGGATCATGATCATCGCCACCCCCAGGATAAAGCCACCCTCCCGGCCATGGCAATCCCGATGCTCCTGTTGGGAAGATTCAGGTCCCATTTCGCAGAAAGAGATCCGTTTCCAATAACTCATTCTGTAGTCCTCGATACGTAATTTGGATCCTTGCATGTACCACCTTGTTGGGACTGACGGAAGTCATCTGGAACTGGGTCGCCCGGCTCCAAGCGCCATCGATCAATAGCGTTGTCGTCGGGATGGAACAGCCATCCGACATCTGAACTTGCCCCCCTCCAGGTCCAATTGTCGGCCCTCCTTGGAACGAGGGGCTACAGGCTCCAGACGTAAACGTGACTTTGGCTCCGTTGAGACTGATCGTGTAGCCTGTACTCTGCCGTGCAATGTGGGCCATCGTCTTCAAAATCAGGCTCGCATCCCGTTGCACCTCCGTCTGATTCTCCCCTGAACCTCGAAACGACTGAGCCGTGGACAGGAGTATGGTGAGGCTCAAGAAAACCATGGTGCTCATCACGATGGTGACCAGCATCTCCACCAAGGTAACACCCCATTGGCCCTCTCCCCTACGGAGATGGGGCGCGGAGCGTTTTAAGTTGTACCCGATTAAAATCATCATCCGTCCCAATGTTTGCCGTAAACCAGACCTTCACGCTTAATTCCACAGCATCCAGTGTGGTCTGAGAAGTTCCCGTGGTCCGATCGTGGACCCGCTGCACCGCAATCTCCCTCTGCCCATTGAAGACACCGTTCAAGGAGATCGTGTCCGTTGTACGAGTCAGCCGCCGTGTCCATGATGTGCAGAGCACACCCGATGCAGCCGAGCAGGTCAACCAGTACTGCTGTCCATCCGCTGGATCCTCTCCAGCAATGTCAACGACATTCGCTTGCATCAACTGCTCCAACCGCTCCCGGGCACGCTCCGCCGCCGCGCGACGGTATCCTTGCTTCTGGATCCCACCCAAACCGTGGGAAAAGAAACCAAGTGCCCCAACAGCGGCCAGGGAGACGACCAGAACGCCCACCAGAACCTCTGCGAGACCTGCTCCTCTTTCCCGACACCTCCAACTCATCGCATCGGTAAATACCCCTGCATCAGTTGATTTCAGCCTAGCTGCAGTCGGCGGTTGTGAAAATGGTTCCAGCCGCATTCATCGAGCGATTCACATCCGTAACCTCACCCCCAGCGGGAGCTGTTCCGGTTGTATCCCCTGTAACTCCGATGCAGTAGGCGCTATCCGATGAGGATTTGAATGTATAGTCATCATCCTCGAAGTAGTGCCCCTCTAGGTCCTTGGCACTTACCCCGATGCCTGCATCCGCTGCAGTAGTACCAACAGCTATAACCGTGTACTTTCCAAAACGCGCATAGTTAGCCCGCATCGCTGTCCGTACCGCACCCAGACCAGCAACTGCCTCCGATGCCCTCGCCTGCACGATGCTGTCCCTCAACAGCGGGATCCCCACCGCCGCCAAAACCGCGACGATGATCACCACCACCAGCAACTCAATCAGCGTAAACCCTGATTTCCTTCCCATCTTTTCATCCTCCTTTTTATTTATCCGTGTACCGCCATGCCGAGCATGAAGATCGGCATGTACATCGCCACCACAAAGATCAGGACAAACCCTCCGATCACAACAATCAAGATGGGCTCCACCAAGGCGTTGATGGTCGTCAAGGCAGCATCCACGCGCATCTCGTAGAAGTTGGCCACCTTCTCCAGCAGGCCACTCAAGTCCCCGGTCTCCTCCCCCGCAGAGACCATGCGTATCAGCATCGGCGGGAAGACCGACTGCCGCTTCATGCTGGCCGCGATCTTGCCACCCTTTAAGATCTCCTCGCGGGAGTTCCAGATTGCCTTGGCCACAACCTTGTTGCCTGTGGTCTCCTCGACCATCTCCAGCGCCTGGTTGATCGGAACACCTGAGGAAAGCAAGATGGCGAGACTTCGGCACAGCCGGGCGACGGCTACCCGAAGGGCCAGCTCGCCCAAGACCGGCAGTTTGAGCATCGCCCGGTCCAACACCGCGCGGCCCGATGGCCGCCGGGACCAGAGGACAAGCATCACGCTGGCTGCAAGACAGCCCCCCACAATCCACGGAAGATGGGTCAAGATGACTTGATTGACTGCAAAGACAGCCTCAGTGAGGGGCGGAAGCTTGGCCCGAAAACCGGCATAGATGCTGCGAAACTTCGGAATCAGCCAAAATGTCGCCACCCCAAGAACCACGAGGAAGAATCCGCACAGGAAGATCGGATAGCTCAACGCCGCCTTAAACTTGCGGATGACACGATCGTAAGTCTCCAGGTAGGTCGCCAGTTGCTCGGTCACCTCGACCAGGCTCCCGCTTTCTTCCGCGGCGCCAATGAGAGAGACCACCATCGGGGAGAAGACCCGAGGGTGCTTGCGGATGCTTTGAGCCAGGCTTAATCCTTCCCACATGTTCGTAATGACCTGCGTAAGTGTTTCCTTCAGCTTCACGTGCTCCAATTCTTGCGCAATCGAGTCCAGCGCTTCGACCACCGGCAAGCCAGCGCCGACCATGGTGGAAAACTCTCTCCAGAAAACAGCCATCTCTCCCAATTGGACGGTCCCAAAGAGGTTCCAACTCCACGAAAGTCCCTTTCCTCTCTGCTTGTCTGCAGCAGCCTGAGCCTGAGCTGCCACTTCTCGAACCTCGACCACCATCAGCCCGCTGCCCTTGAGTTGGCCTAAGAGTGCCTGGCGTGTCTGGGCCTCAGCGACAGAGGTGACGCGTTGACCCTTTGGATTGCGTGAGATCACCATGAACTGCGACATCGCTTACCCCCGCCAGCCTCGCACCGACGCATAGGTCCCGCCGGGCATCCTGGCCACAAGCTGCTCCAGCTCCTTGTGCCGCGTGGTGAACAGCGCCGCCTGCTCCAGAGAGATCTTGCCCTCCTTGAAGAGACGCAGGAGCGAACCGTTCATGGTCGTCATTCCCTCGTCAGAGCTGGTTTGGATGACGGAGTAGATTTGCTCCAGCTCGTTCTTGCGGATCAGTTTCCGAACCGCCGTGGTAGCCTCCAGTACCTCCACCCCAAGAAGCACACCCTCACCGTCTAAACGAGGTATCAACTGCTGGACCATCACCCCAACGAGCGTCAAAGACAGCTGGACCCGAATCTGCTGTTGCTGATCGGGCGGGAAAACATCGACGATCCGGCTGATGGCCTGTGAGGCGTCTCCGGTGTGCAGGGTGGCCAGCACCAGGTGGCCGGTCTCCGCCAGCTCAAGGGCAACCTCAAAGGTCTCAGGATCGCGCATCTCCCCGATCATGATGACGTCGGGAGATTGGCGGAGGACGTGTTTGAGGGCAAGGGGAAATGTTTTGGTATCTTGACCGACCTCCCTCTGTTCAATGGTGCAGGTCCCGTGGGGATGTACGTACTCGATGGGGTCCTCAATGGTAACGATGTGGTAGCGCTTGCGTTCATTCAGATAGCCGATCATCGCAGCCTGTGTGGTCGATTTCCCACTACCCGTTGGGCCCGTAGTCACCAGGATGCCATGCGGGGTCATCAACCACCGCTTCACAATCTCGGGCACACCCAACGATTCCAACGTTGGAATCTGGTGCGGGAGTCTCCGGGCCACGACGCCGACCGCCCCCCGTTGCCAGAAGAAATTGAGGCGAAACCGCGCCCGACCCTCCAATCCAAACGAGGTATCCAATTCCCGGTGCCGCTCAAATTTATTCCGTTGCTCCTCACTCAACAGCCCGTAGGTCAATCGCTGAACATCCTCGGAGGTCAGCCTTTGCTCCCCGATGGGAATCAGCTCTGCGACCTTTCGCATGATCGGCGGCTGCCCATTCGTGAGGATAAGGTCGGCGGCATTCTCCTGAATCACCAAATCCAGCAACCGCAATAGTTCTTCAGCTATCGGCATCTCATTCCACCATTTCTGATTGTGTCGCGCAGACGCTCAAGGCTTCTTCAAGCGTCGTGACACCCGCGCGAACCTTGTTGAGCGCACTTTGAAGCAGGGCCTGCAGCCCCCCCCGCACAGCCTCCTCCTTCAACTCCCCCATCGTTGCCCCAGCTGCGACAACCGCCTTGATCCGATCGTTAAAGACGAACTGCTCGTAGACCGCTACGCGCCCGAAATAGCCCGTCTGCCCGCAGTGTTTGCAGCCGGTACCCCGACGGAACTTCCACGGCTCTCCGCTCTCGGCACCTCCGACAGCCTTCAGGCGCTGCATCAATTCGGTGGGCGGCTTCCAGTCCGTTGCGCATCCGTCGCAGATGCGCCGAAGCAGACGCTGCGCCATCACCAAGTTCAACGACGCAGTTATCAGGTAGGTCTCGATCCCGATGTCGGTGAGGCGGCTGATGGCGGAGATGGCGTCGTTGGTGTGCAGGGTGGAAAGTACGAGGTGCCCGGTCAAGGCAGCCCGAATGCAGATCTCGGCGGTCTCCCGGTCACGAATCTCACCGACCATCACCACATCCGGATCCTGCCGCAAGATGGCACGCAGGCCGGCCGCAAAGGTAAGCCCAATGCTTGGCTTCGCCTGAACCTGGCTGATCTTTCCGATCTGGTACTCGATCGGATCCTCCACCGTGACGATGTTTTTGGTGGAGGACTTGATGGCGTTGAGCGCCGCATAGAGGGTGGTCGTCTTTCCCGATCCCGTCGGACCCGTGAGGATGATCAGGCCGTGGGGAAGCTGGAGGGTGCGGCGAAATACCTCCAACATCTTCGGCTCAAATCCAAGAGATTCCATGTCCAAGATTAAGCTGCCCCGATCCAGGATTCGAAGGACTAATTTTTCTCCAAAGGCGGTCGGAAGGCTCGACAACCGAACGTCGATCGTCTTGTCGAACACCTTGAACTTGAAGCGTCCGTCCTGGGGCAGCCGCCGCTCGGCAATGTCCAGGTTTCCAAGAAGCTTGACGCGGGTGGTGATGGCACGCAGCATCTGCCGAGGGGGAGCACTGACTTCACGCAGCTGACCGTCCACCCGCAGCCGAATGGTGACTGAATGCTCCTCAGGCTCGATGTGGATGTCGCTGGCCCGCTCCTGGATGGCCCGCATGAGGAGCAGGTTGACAAATTGAATCACGGGCGCATCGGAGGCCTCGTACTTGAGCTGTTCGATCTGAACACCAGCGGCATCTTCGGTCTCAACCGTGTCGCCCT
>JAHFFF010000107.1 GCA_023248095.1 Candidatus Omnitrophota bacterium
AGGTCAGAGCAATCTGCTGGGAACTCCGATACAGCGCTGGGTAGAGGCGGTTGTGCAGAGCAGCATCCCGCCCGGTTTCTACGACAACGTGATCTGGGCGGCTCAGAACCTGGATTTCAGGGGGAATAGCTACTCGGTGACGGGGGATGTTATCCACGCTGATTTGACGCCTACGACCAACACCAGTCACGTCACCGGGACGATCACCTACAACGCCGCTGCCAATCCTCTGCCGAGGCTGAGCTTTCAGCAGCTGTACAACATCGCCCAGGGTCAGAACCACATCTACGACGCAGCCCGGTTGGGGAACGGGCACAACGTTTTTCCCACCTCCTTCTGGTACACCCCTCCCACCGATCCCAACGATCCTACGACCGGGGTGCCCAACATTAATTACATCACCACGGACCTGGTGCTCAACGGAAACATCGGGACAATCGGGGGGTTTTTCGTGGTGGTGGGAAATGTTCTGACCGATCCCGATGCGACGGATAGCACAACGATCAACGGTAACGGGGAAGTGGCCGGGGCAATCTACTCTACGGGGGATTTCCGGGTCAATGGGGGGGGGAACGGCTTAAACGTGGACGGAGGGATTTGGGCGGGGGATGAGGCGCGACTCAACGGTAAAGTTACCATGACGTACAACGCCAACTATATGAATGCCATCAAGGCCTTGCAGCTCAATGCGGATGTGCAGGTGGTTTCTTGGAGGGACCTCTCCTGAATCCGTGCTATAATCCGCAAAGATGCAACCCTTGGGAAGATTCCTCAAGAAAGTTCCTCCGGTCACAATTGGATTAGATCTTGGTTCTTCCTCCCTGAAAGGGGTCAAGCTTCAGAAGGTTTCCGATCAGTGGAAACTCCTCCAGGTGGCTGTACTCCCGGTTCCTCCTCAGATTGACTCCGGTCAGCGGGCTCAAGCGGTGCAGCAGGTGGTCGAACAGTTGTCGCCCCGAGAGGCGCAGGTGGTCACAGCGGTGGGGGGAGCCGGTACGGTTCTCCGGCGGGTCCTCTTCCCCAAGATGAGCCCCCATGAGCTGAAGGCCTCCTTGTCCTTTGAAGCGGAGAAACACATTCCCTTTAAGCCTGAGGAGGTCTTCCTTGATTTCTCCATCCTCGGGGATCGACCCGGGGGTCGGATGGAGGTGCTTCTGGCTGCCGCCCGTACGGAGCTGATCAACGATCAGCTCAGCTTGCTCTCCCAGTTGGGACTGACGCCTCATGCCATCGACTTGGAGGCGATTGCCCTGGCCAACGCCTGGGAGGTGAGTCATCCTGCAGCGGAGGATGGGGGAGTTGTTTTACTCCATGTGGGCTGTCGGGGGACCCTGTTGGATTTTCTTTTCGGCGGCCAGTTGGAGTTCGCTAGGGATATCCCCATCGGGGGGAATGCGTTTACCCAGGTAGTTGCCGAGGCCCTTCAGCTTGACGGCCCTGAGGCGGAGCGGATAAAATGTCAGCCCGATAGCCGATGGGCCCAGGCCCAAGGCCCTCTTCAAGCTTCCTGGGAAGAATGGCTGAACCAGTGCCGAGCCTCCTTTGATTTCTACGAGAATCAATACGGTCGCCGGGTCGAGCGGTTGACCTTGAGTGGAGGTTCGGTCCTGCTGACCGGATTCAAGGAATGGATTCAGGAAACGACAGGTTTTCCAACGGAGGTATGGGATCCGCTGGGAGGAATTGCTTCCGAGGCGGATCCTCAACTAGTTGAGAAGGCCAAGGTCGGGCTAGGGGTGGCCCTCGGCCTGGCGGTGCGAGGATCAGCGGCGTGATCCGAATCAATCTTCTTCCTCCCGAGCTTCGTGCGGCTCAGGCCCGCCGCAAGGTTTCACTGCCTTGGCGCCTTTGGGCGAAGGGGGCCTTGGTCTTCGGGATTGGGATATCTTGCTGGCTGTTGATCTCCAACCAGTTGCATGCCTATGGGCTGAAACGTCTGAATGCGGAGTGGCAGCGGCTCCAGCCTGATCGAGCTCGGTTTGAGCAGACGCAGGAGAGCTATCAAAGATTAAAGAAACGGGCTGAGGTTCTTTCATCGGTGAAGGCATCGGAAGCCAGCTGGGCGCCGCGGCTGAATCTTCTATCGGATGCGCTGGTTTCTGAGGTTTGGTTCAGATCTTTGGAGTACGCTCAGGGGCAGCCCCTTCGGCTGGAGGGCTCAGCCTTGGTGGATTCTTCCGGGGATAGTCGAGCCCAGGTGACGCAGTTTCTTCAGCGCCTGAAGGAACAGCCGGAGTTTCACAAGTGGTTCCGGGACGTGGAGCTCAAATCGGTGGAACACCGGCAGGTTCGTCAGGAGGAGATCGTCGATTTTACCCTCCTGCTCAGCCCCACAGGATAAGGGGAAAGATGGCGGCAGAGGTTTCCGGCCGGCAGCGGCAAGTCCTATGGGGCCTCCTCGTCGCCGTGGGTTTGGTTGTCTGGGTCAACCTGTTTCTATTACCGCAGTGGAAAGAGGCTTCACGCCTGAACGGCGAATTCAAGCGCCTTCGGGAGCAGGTGAATCGGCTCCACCGGGATCTGGCGAAACTCCCCACCCTCGAACGGGACCGGGCTCGTCTGGCTGCCCAGTCCGATACCGCTGCAACGGGGGCCTCGCCGGAAGAGCAGCTGCCGGATTTGCTGGGAAGGATCGCGCAATCGGCCCATGCGGCACATCTTCGTCTGCTGTCCCTTAAACCGAAGGTGGAGATCTGGCAGATGCAGCCGGGCCCGAGCGGCTATCTCGAAGTACCGCTGGAGATTTCGGCGCAGGCCGGGTATCATCAGATCGGCCGTTTCATGGACGGCTTGGAGCGTTCGGAAAACCCACTGCGGGTTCAGAGGTTGGCGATTAAGTCGAGTCAGCAGGATATGTGGAATCATACCGCTGCCATCACACTACGAGCCTATTTGGTGCCCAGACGAGGTCAAGAGGGGGCGTGATTTGCGGAGTACCGGGGTGTTCCTGTTGGGGCTGTTGGTGACTTCTGTATGGACGCCGGCTTGGGCTGAGTATCAGGCCAAAGGGAAAAGAGATCCGTTTGTGCCGTTGATCTCTGCGGAGGGACAGCGGATCCATCCTCCCGGTTCGGAGGAGGATGTCAGTCCGGGGCAGGGCTCCCTCACGCTGCAGGGGATCATGTTTTCCGCGGGGTCCGAATCGTATGCCATCCTGAACGGGCACGTCCTCCGTGAAAAGGAAGAGTTTGCTGGAATGAAGGTCTTGAAGATTGAACCCAATAGTGTAACCATCTGGATGGATGGCCAACGCCGCCGGCTGACCTTCCACCAACCAGGGGAGGAATCAAAAACCGAATGAGCTTCATCCTTCGTCAAGGAGTCGTTGCGTTTTGTACCCTCGGAGTGCTTCTAGGTCCCATCCCCTGTTCATTCGGCCAAGGGCCGGAGGCCGGGCAGCGGGAGGGGCAGGAGCTTCGCCTGGCCCAGGTGCCCGCGGAAGGCCCCGCCCCTGCGGGTGAGGCGCCGATCTCCCTGGATTTCCGGCAGGCCGACGTTCAGACCGTGCTGGAGGCGTTGGCCCGCAAGGCGAAGATCAACATTGTGACCAGCGCGCAGGTGACCGGGCAGGTGACGATCCACCTGGAGAACGTGACCTGGGAGCAGGCCTTGGAGACGGTGGTGAGCACCACCGGCTTAGCGTACGAGAAACAGAACAACGTGGTTTTGGTGAGCACGATTGAAGAGCTCAAAACACGGAGAGAAGCGGTGAAGGCCTTGGTGGAGATCGAGCCGGTGCTTACCAAGGTGATCCAGTTGAAATATCTGGATGCAGGCGACGTTAAGAAATTCTTGGAGCCGCAGCTAGGCCCGCAGGGAAGGATCTCGGTGCTGGAGATGACGGGGCAGAAGGGATGGGGCTTCGGCGCCGCGGAGGCCGGCGGGGGAGGCTCTTCGCAGGAAACCCGGGTCAGAAGGGAGAGGGAGAATGCCCGCTCCAAGGCGGTGGTCATTACGGATACCCCGACCACGATCGATCGGATAGAAACGATCTTGGGCAAGTTGGATGTTCTTCCACAGCAGATCTTGATCGAGGCCCGGGTCATGGAGGTCAGCCGGGACTTGCTGCAGGATCTGGGGTTGGAGATCGGTACCGGTTCCAGTTCAACCACCTTGAGCACCTCAGCTGGCTTTGTTTCCGGGACCGGTGCGAGGACCTTCAGCCAGCAGAGCCTCAATAAGCGGGAAGGGGAGAATGACTTGGCCAGCTTCGCAGGTTCCGTGCTGAATCAATTCTTAACCCCCGCTAACTTTGTACCTAAAACGACGGGGTTAACTTCCGCCAACAGCGGTCTGGCCATGGTGATGCGCCTGCTTCGAGGAACTCAGGTGGAGGCCCTCGTTCGGGCATTGGAAGAGGATGTTCGCACCAACACCCTGTCCGCTCCGCACGTTTTGACCCTCTCCGGACAGGAGGCCCGTATCCTGATCGGTGAGAAATTCCCGATCCTCAACACGCAGGTTTCGGGAACCACCTCGACCACCACCACAACGACCCTGGATTACTATCAGGACATCGGGATCGAGCTGTTTGTGGTGCCGCAGGTCGGCGGTGACAACCACATCGACATGATCATCCATCCGGTGATCTCCTCTCGGAACGGGTCGGTCGGAACGAATCAATATCCCATCTTGGATGTCCGGGAGGCGGAGACGCAGGTCATCCTTCAGCATGGGGACACCATCGTCATCGGCGGGCTGCTCAAAGACGTCAAATCCAAATCCAGGATCGGCCTGCCCTTTCTGGGGAAGGTCCCATTCCTGGGGCCTTTCTTCGCCCGCTCCACAACGGATGTCTCCAAGATTGATCTCTTGATCTTCATTACCGCCAAGATCGTTCCGGTCGACGGACTTTCCTCCGAGGAGATGGAGCGCCTGCGCCAGCAGTATGAAGGATTCTTTCGGGAGAAGCTCAACCAACGTGCCAAGGGGGGGGCTAAGCCTGTCCCCGATGCGCAGGCCCTGTCGCCTATGAACACGATCCCTGCAAAGCAAAATCACGGATATCTCTATCGGAAGGAATAGCTGACCCCAACCGAGATTGGGCTCCCGATGATCAAGACGGTTAAGGCATACGCCGTTTTCCTCCCAGAGATCAAACAGCTGGTCGCCTCCAAGGATCTGGCGACCCTCAAGACTGTTCTGCGCGAGATCAATCCGGTGGATTTAGCGGAAGGCTGGAAAGAGCTTTCCACGGAAGAAAAGCTGACCCTCTTTCAGCTGCTGGGCATTCGCAAGGCGGTGGTGGTTTTTGAGGAGCTGGATGTGGAGGATCAGGTCTTCCTGTTGCAGGTCCTGGGCGAGCAGGCGACGGATCAGATGGTGAGCGAGTTGCAGCCGGGCGAGGTGGCTCACTTATTTCGGAAGCTTCCTCCCCGGATCGTCCGACGTCTAAGAAACTTGGTCAAGCGCCAGGAGGCCGTAGAGCGGCTGGAGCAGGTCCTCTCCTATCCTCCGAAAACAGCCGGGGCCCTCATGCACAGCGAGGTCATCCGCCTGAAGGAGTCCATGACGGCCTCGCAGGCGCTGGAGTTGATCCGGGCGGTCACCCGGACACACATACACGAGGCCGGGATCCTCTCCACCCTGTATGTGGTCAATGGGGGTTCCAGGCTGATCGGTTTTGTGCCGCTGCAGACCCTGGTGGCGGCCCCGCACGACAGCCAGATCAAGGAACTGATGAGTTCCACCCGAGCGGTTCAGATCCCTGCGACCGCGGATCAGGAAGAGGCCGCCCGCTTGGTTGCCAAGTACAATCTCATCTCCGCTCCGGTGGTGGATGACTCCCAGCGGTTAGTCGGGATCTTGTTGATCGACGACGTCTTGGACATCATCCATCAGGAGGCCAGCGAGGATATCGCCAAGATGGTCGGGACTCGGCCGGAGGAGTTTCTGCGGCAGACCGCTCTCCGAATTGTTGGGTTTCGGCTGCCCTGGCTGGTGACAACGATCATTGGTGAGCTTGCAGTTTCCCTGGTGATCAAGCATTTTCATGCCACGCTTCAGCAGGTTGTGGCGCTGGCTTCTTTTTTTCCGCTCATCGCCGCGATGGGGGGCAACGTCGGAGCTCAATCGGCAACGGTGGT
>JAHFFF010000108.1 GCA_023248095.1 Candidatus Omnitrophota bacterium
TTAACCTTCTGCTTCTCCCGCAACTGTAACCCATAATCAGACATCTTCACCCTCGCCTGTCCATGCTGGCCGGGGGGGTAGCCTCGGCGCTGGAAGGGGCACTTCTGCGTCAAGCACTTGGTGCCTTTGAGAAAGAGCTTCATCCCCTGACGTCGGCAGATACGGCAGGCTGGGCCAAGATAGCGCGCCATTACACCCTCCGCCGCTTCGGTGGCCGGCAACCGTTATGCGGGATCGGCGTGACGTCCCGAATCGAGGTAATGGTCAGGCCCGCAGCCTGAAGGGCTCGGATGGCCGACTCCCGACCGGACCCGGGGCCTTTCACAAAAACCTCCACCTCTTTCACCCCCATGCTCATGGCCTTCTTGGCCGCGTCCTCCGCCGCTATCTGCGCGGCAAAGGGAGTCGCCTTCTTGGAGCCGCTGAACTTGACCACACCGGTGGAGGACCAGCACAGGGTATTCCCCGCTCGGTCGGTGATGGTCACAATGGTGTTGTTAAACGTCGCCTGAATATGAACAACCCCACTGCTGACTTGAACCCTCGCCTTCTTCCGCGCCTTTGCCTCTGCCATGCAAACCTCCTTTAAGCTCCCTTCTTCGGGCCGCCCGTTGCTGGCGTCGGCTTCTTGCGCACGCCCACGGACTGTCTCGGCCCCTTACGGGTCCTGGAATTCGTATGGGTCCGCTGCCCACGCACAGGCAATCCCCGCCGATGTCTTAAACCTCTATAAGACCCAATCTCAATCAGGCGCCGGATGTTCTGGGAGAGATCGCGCCTTAAGTCCCCTTCCACCTTGTAGCCCTGAGAGATGGCCGAATTGATCCGAGTGACCTGTTCATCCGTTAAGGCCTTTGCCCGGGTGGCGGGATCCACCCCCACCTTGGCCAGCACCTCGACCGAGAGAACCCTGCCGATGCCGTAGAGATAGGAGAGGGCGATATCGATCCGCTTCTCCCGAGGAAGATCCACCCCCATGATTCTAGGCATGGGTTAGCCCTGCCTCTGCTTGTGGCGCGGGTTGGTGCAGATCACACGCAGGATCCGGTTCCTCTTCACAATCCGACACCGTTCACAAATCCGTCGTATCGATGCTCTAACCTTCACGTTGGGTTAACCTCTTTCAAGTTTTAATTCGAAACGTGATCCGGCCACGGGCCAGATCGTACGGAGACATCTCCACCGTCACCTTGTCCCCCGGCAGGATCCGGATAAAGTGCATCCGCATCTTGCCTGCCACGTGGGCCAGCAGCCGATGGCCGTTCTCCAGCTCCACCCGAAACATCGCATTGGGTAATGCCTCAACCACCGTTCCCTCTACTTGGATGGGTTCTTCTTTGGGCATTTCGTCAGAACCTCCGGCGCCCCTTCGGTCACCGCCACCGTATGCTCAAAATGAGCCGAAAGAGATCCATCCACGCTCACCGCCGTCCAGCCATCCGATAAGATCCTGATCTCCGGCTTACCCTGGTTGACCATCGGCTCAATCGCCAGGACCATCCCGGCCTTCAGGATGGGCCCATATCCAGGCGCTCCGTAATTAGGAATCTGTGGAGGCTCGTGGAGCTGTGTGCCGATGCCGTGGCCGACAAATTCCCGGACAACCGAGTAGCCCCTGCCTTCCACCCTGTTCTGGACCGCATGGGAGATGTCGGAGAGACGGTGCCCCGGCGTCGCCATCGCCATACCGTCGGCCAGCGCTTCCTCCGTGACCTGCAAGAGCCGCTCGACCTCCTGCGATATGCCGTCCACCGGAACGGTTATGGCTGCATCGGCGTAATAGCCTTCCACGATGGCCCCCGCGTCGAGGCCCACGATGTCACCCCGGACAAGCTTCCTGCGGGAGGGAACCCCATGCACCACTTCCTCATTCACGGAGGTGCAGATGTTTCCGGGAAAACCACGGTACCCCTTGAAGGCCACCCTCGCCCCCAAGCGGACAATCGCAACCCTGGCCAACTCGTCCAGCTCCAAGGTGGTCACCCCGGGCCGAACCGCTTGACGGAGCTCCTCCAGCACCTCTGCAACCACGCAGCCGGCCCTGCGCATGATCTGCAGTTGACTGGGGCTCTTCAGCTCAATCATCTCCAACTCCGCCGTCCCTCCCCTCATACCAATCGTTCCCTTTTCAGCAATTCCAAAAGAGCCTGGTACTGGTCTTCAATCTCCAAATCGCCCGGCACCACCTGCAACTTCCCTTGAGCTCGATAGAACTTCAGCAGAGGTTCCGTCTGCTCATGGTAAACGAGCAGCCGCCTGCGGATCGTCTCGGGTCGGTCATCCTCCCGTATCCGTAGCCCTCCTGCGCAGGAGTCGCATGCCCCCTCCCGGCGTGGTGCCTTCTTCTCCAGATGGTAGCTGGCCCCGCACGCCCCGCAGATTCGGCGCCCCGCCAACCTCCGGACGATCTTTTCCTCCGAGATCTCAAAATCGACCACCAGATCCACCGGCGATTGACCCTTTTCCATCAACCGAGCATCCAATACGCGAGCCTGAGACTCGGTCCTGGGAAACCCATCCAGGATGAAGGACTCCTCCTTCCCCAATCCATCCAGCCGCTGAAAGATAAGCCCGGTCACCAGATCATCCGGAACCAACGCTCCACTCTCCACATATCGGCTGGCCTTTCGGCCGATGGGATCACCCCGGCGGATCGCATCCCGCAGGATATCCCCGCTGGCCAAAGAGGTCGTCCCGTGCCGCTGCGCGAGCAGGGTAGCTTGGGTCCCCTTACCCGCACCCGGCGGCCCAAGGAGAATCAGTCTCATTCCGGTTTTAACGGCGGCCACGCAATCGGCCATGGCTAAGGAATCCCTCATAATTGCGCATCAACAAGAACGACTCCACCTGCCGCATCGTCTCCAACAAAACACCCACCACGATCAGCAGGCTTGTTCCCCCAAAGAAGCTGGCGACGAGGTAAGGAATCCCCAACCCCCGACCGATCAAATCCGGCAGAACCGCGATGAAGGCCAGGAAGATCGCCCCCGGCAGCGTGATCCGGGTCAGCAGACGGTCAAAAAATTCCGCCGTTGGACGTCCCGGCCGAATCCCGGGGATGAATCCCCCGAACTTTTTCATGTTGTCCGACACATCCACGGGATTGAACGCAATCGCCGTGTAGAAATAGGCGAAGAAGATGATCAGGCCAGAATAAAGGACCGTGTAAAGCCACTGCCCTCGAGTCAGCCAATGAGCCACCTGACTCAACGCCTTAATCCCCGTAAAACCGGCCAGGGTCGCCGGAAACATCAGGATCGACTGCGCGAAGATGATCGGCATCACCCCCGCGTGGTTGACCCGAATCGGGATGTAGGTGGCCTGCCCTCCGTAAACCTTGCGGCCCACGATCCGCCGCGTGTATTGAACCGGTATCCTTCGCTGCCCCTGCGTAATGGCCACCACCGCCATCACCACCGCCACCAACATGACCGCCATCAAGATCAAGGTGAACGGCTGGATCTGACGCTGCGCGATCGAGGTCGGGCTGGCCAACAGCCACAGCCGATGCACTGCCGTCGGCAACCTGGAGAGGATACCCGCCGTGATCAGGATCGACATCCCGTTGCCGATCCCCAAGGCCGTGATCTGTTCCCCCAGCCACATGATGAAGGCCGTCCCGCTGGCGAGTGTAACAATGGTCAGCAAGCGGAATCCCCAGCCCGGGAATTGAACCATCTGAACCCCCTCAAAACTTCCGGGGTTCTCCAACCACAAGCTGATGAAGAATCCTTGAAGGATCCCCAATCCCACAGTCAGGTACCGTGAGTATTGGTTGATCTTCCTTCGGCCCGCCTCCCCCTCCTCCTTCGCCATCTGCTCCAATCGAGGGATCACCACCACCAACAGCTGCAGGATGATCGAGGCGGAGATCGCCGGCATGATCCCCAACGCAAAGATCGTCATCTGGGAGAGCCCACCGCCGCTGAACAGGTCCATGACGGTAAAGAGGGTCCCGCCCAATTGTTGACTCATCCTTTCAAAGAACGCACGCAGGCTCTGCCCATCAATCCCCGGAAGAGGAATGAAATCCCCAGCTCGATAGACGGCCATGAGCCCCAACGTCACCAGGAGCCGGCGCCGTAGCTCCGGAACCTTAAAGCTGTTGGCTAGTGCCTTCAGCATGCGGGCGAAAACCGCACGATTTCAGCCGAACCACCCGCTCCGGAAATCTTCGCAAGGGCCGATTTGGAGAAGTGATGCGCTTTAACCGTGAGGGCCCGGCTCAACTCACCGTCCCCGAGTATCTTCACGGGGTGCCTCGGGGTTCCAATCAGGCCGCCTTCCGCCAGGAGCGCCGGATCCACCACGCTGCCTGCTGGAAAGCGGTTCAAGACCTCGACATTCACCACCTGGATCGGTTCCCGACGAATGTGGTGGAAGCCTCGCTTCGGGATTCGGCGGACCAGCGGCATCTGGCCCCCTTCGAATTCCGGCCGCAGGCCGGGCCCGGAACGGGCCCTCTGCCCCTTGTGGCCCTTACCGGAGGTTTTTCCATGGCCGGAAGACTCCCCTCTCCCACGGATCTTCCGTCGGTGCGTTGCCCCACTCGGGGCACGAATCTCCCCCAGCTTCATGTTGCCTCCTCTATCACAGTATCCCTTCGCAGGGCCGTTACCGCGTCCGGCTGCTCCAACCCTCTTAAGCCCTCCACGGTGGCCCGCACCACATTGATCATGTTGTCGGATCCGAGCGACTTGGCCAGGATGTCCTTGATCCCGGCTGCGTCACAAACTGCACGCACCGTCCCACCGGCAATCACTCCTGTTCCCGGAGCAGCCGGCTTGAGAAGGATCCTAGAGGCCGAGTATTCACCGATCGTCTCATGGGGAAGGGTTCTGCCTTTCAGGGCAACCCGGAACATCGCCTTGCGCGCCTGGGTCAGACCTTTGCGAATGGCATCCGCCACCTCGTTCGCCTTGCCCAACGACCAACCCACGCGGCCCTGACCGTCGCCGACCACCACCAAGGCGCTGAAGGAAAGCCGCTTGCCTCCCTTGGTGACCTTGGCAACCCGGTTGATGGCCACCACCTTCTCGACCAATTCCGTCTGTCCATGGGAAAAATGGCCCGGTCCCGGACTCACAGCTCCAATCCTTTCACTCGGGCAGCATCCGCCAAGGCCTTCACTCGGCCGTGATAGTGATACCCGCCCCGATCAAATACCACCTTCTTGATCCCTGCCGAGAGGGCCCTCTGTGCAACCAACTCCCCCAGATGCTTGGCAGCTTCCACATTGCCTCCCTTCGGGAATTTGCGCCGAAATTCCGGCTGAAGCGTCGAGCAGGTCAGCAGGGTCCGATTGGCCAGATCATCCACCAACTGCGCATAGAGGTGCAGATGAGATCGGTGGACCACAAGCCGGGGCCGTTCCTGCGTCCCGGACACCTTCTTGCGTATCCGAAGATGCCTGCGGGTGCGGCTGTGTTCCCTCTGAACCGTTTCCAGTTTCATTACGCCACCGCCTTGCCCGCCTTGCGGCGAATCACCTCACCCACGTATTTGATCCCCTTCCCCTTGTACGGCTCCGGCGGAGCAAAGGCTCGAATCCTGGCCGCAACCTGTCCCACCAATTGCTTGTCCACACCCCGGATCACCAGCTGCGTTGGCTTCGGTGTCTCGATCGTTATCCCCGCTGGAATCTGGAAAACCACCGGGTGGGTAAATCCGACAAACATTTCGAGTTTCGTTCCGGAAACCTGAGCCCGATATCCGACACCGGACAGCTCCAAGTCCTTCCCGAATCCATCGAGGACACCCTTGACCATGTTCTGGATCAGGGTCCGGTGCAAACCGTGCAAGCTTTTGACCCGCTTCTCATCGCTGCTGCGCTTGACGCGCAGTTGCGCATCCGTCTTCTCGACGGTCAGCTCGGGCGGCAGCCGATGGACCAGCTTCCCCTTGGGCCCCTCGACCGCGATCTTCTCGCCCTGTACCTCCACCTTGGTCTGCGGCGGAATGGAGATCAGCATCTGCCCTACGCGAGACATGCTCGATCCCCTGCGCGATTACCAGACATGACAGATGACCTCCCCACCCACTGCCTGCAGCCTGGCCTGCGTGTCGGTCAAAACCCCCTTC
>JAHFFF010000109.1 GCA_023248095.1 Candidatus Omnitrophota bacterium
CGCCCTGGCCTGCACCTTCTCCACGGTGAAGAAGGCCTCCATGTTCTGGTCGTACAGCTCCGGTCTCTCAACCCCAAAGACGGTGAAATTGTAATCGGTGGTCAGGTCCAGGTAGTTTTCCCCGGAGATCTTGCCGCTCTTGAGGAATTCCTCGGCCACCTGCTTGCGTTTCTCCATCGGCGCGTAGGTCCGCATGTAGGAGAGGGAGTCGTTGCGGGATCCTCCCTCGACCAGCACAAGGACCAGGCCGTGCGCCCGGATCAGATGCTCCAAGATCCCGGCCAGATGTTTCTGTGCCTCATAGTTGGTGTGGGCGTCCTGGATGTGGATGATGATCGGCTCCCGAGCTGCGTGGGTTTCCTTGAGGGTACCGTGCTCCACCGGGATGCGGAGATTCTCGAGGGTGAGAGGAACAACCTTATCGTAGGTCGGTGACGGGGAGGATACCTGAGCCTCGGATCCACCAAAAGAGGGAGCAGTGGCGGGATCCTCTACCTTGCCGTGGCGCCCCCAAAAGGTCTTGGAGCTGTCCTCCTCCGCAAGGGCAAAGGCAGGCAAGAATCCCGTGAGTAGGAGAATAACGAGAACCATTCCCCTGCCCACTCGGGGAGTGATGGGTTGGGTGTTTTGTACCATTGTTGTATTGGAACTATACCCTATGGCCGCATAAAAATCAAGAGCATAGACTAGATTTTGTCAACTCTAACAAGTGATAATTTGGACCCTTTCATGCCGGGCCTGCCAAGGACCACCTCCACCTGGTGAACCTTTCCGTCGCGGTGAGCGGGAATCAGGCAGGAGCGTTGCTCCACGCCGTCGACGGTCAGCCGCTTCACGCCGGAGCAGACCCCCTCTGGATTGTAGATGGTCACTTCGTAGACGGCGCCCCGGAAAGGCCGCCGTATGCCGGCCTTCTTCCAATGCTTGGGCAGGCAAGGATCGATGAGGAGCCCGCGGAACTCGCGCCGGATCCCCAGGATCCACTCGGTGGCGGCGCAGAACATCCACGGGGTCGTTCCGGTGTTCCAGGTAAAGGCCCCCTCCCCGAAGCGGTCGGCCGAACCGGGCCCGATTATGTACTCCGCCCAGACGTACGGCTCCACCTTGTAGCGGTCGTGATCCCGCTTCGCCTTGGAGACAGGCAACAGCTTGGAGAAGGTGTCGTATGCTTGATCCCCACGCTTGATGGTGCAGTCGGCCACCACCTTGAAGGCACACGCATGGGAGAAAACCGCCGCGTTCTCTTTGGTTCCGGCGGCGAAGGAGGTGACCCGCCCGATCCCTGGATTAAAGGCGGTGTAGCTGGGCAGAAACAGCGCAGGCCCGTAGGGGGTGTCCAACGTCCGATCGATCTTTTCCAGAATCTTCGGAAGCCGCTCCGGAGGAACCACCCCGGATAGGATCGCCCAGGTCTGTGAGTTGAGCGGCACCTTCCCTTCCTCGTTTTCCTTGGATCCAATCTTCTTGCCGGCATCGTTGAAGGCCGCCAGGTACCAGGATTCCTCCCATCCTTCCTTGTTCACGATGCGGGTCATCTCCTCTGCCTTGGACCGCATCTCCTCTTCAATCGCCCGGTCGCCGAGGAATTGGGCCAACTCCTCCACCTGTCGGCAGGCCCGCACAAAGGCCATCCCGAGCCAGATGGACTCTCCCTTGCCATGGATCCCCACGTGGTCGTAGGCGTCGTTCCAATCGGCATGGCCGATGAGCGGCAGCCCGTGCTGGCCTCGCGCGCCGTGCAGATACCGGATGGCCCGCAGCACATGCTCGTACACGCTGGCGGAATCCCCGTCGTGGAACGGCACCACCTTCTTCAGAAATTCCGTGTCGCCGGTTTCCTTCACGTAGGAAACAACGCTGTAGGGCAGCCAGACCGCCACGTCCGCCTTCTTGATGACCCCGCCAACCCCCTGGTTCTCCCACGTCCCCTCGATCTCGGAGAAGCCGGAGACTGCATGCCCGCTCTTGTACTGATAAAAGAGAAGGCGCTCCAGCTTGGCTCGGGCGGTCGGCAGATCCAGGCTGAGCAGGCCTTCCACATCCTGCGCCGTGTCTCGGTATCCCTGGCCTCCCTCCGCCCCGTGGTAATGGGAAGTCCCGCGCCAGTGGGTGATGGCAAAGAGCTGATACTTTCCCCACAGATTGATCATCCGGTCCAGATCCTTATCCGGCGTTTCGATCCAGATCGGTTTAAGAATTTCCTTCCAGTAGGTCCGCACCTGCTCCAACTCCTGTTTGGCCGCGCTCACCGACCGGAAGCGCCGAATCAAGCCGGAGATCTCCTCCCGCTTCTCCGTCATGCCGAGCACCACCACGAACTCCTGGCTCTGGCCCGGCTTCAGCTGGAACTGGCCCTGGAACACCCCCACCATATCCTCGCCGCGCACCGCATGCCGGCTCAGCCTTTTCTGCTTCAATCCCGCCGGCTCGGCCAGGTTGCTGTAAGGGCCGACGAATTTCTCCCGGCTGCATTCGTAGCTTTCCACCGGGAAGGAGGTGGCGAAAAAGGCGTACCCTGTCTTGTGCCAAGACTTGAACGGATGCTTGAAGGCAACGATCGCCTTGAGGGACGGGTCAAAGGAGGCGTCGTTGTAGAGACAGAGGATGTTGCGGTAATGGGTCTCCAGCGCCACGTCCCCGGCGACCAGATCCACAAAGGGAAAGGCCTCCACCCCCTTCTTCGATTTGGAAACATTCTTGAGGGAGACCAGCCACAGCTCCACGGGAGCCTCCTTGGCGACGAAATAGGTGATGGTGCTTTGGATCCCGTTGGCCGTGGAGGAGATCCGGGTGTACCCGAAGCCATGCCGGCACTCCCAGTTAGGACACGGCTTGCGCAGGGGCTGCCACGTCGGCGTCCAGATCTTCCCGGTGGCAGGATCCCGCAGATAGAGGTATCGCCCGGGCCGATCGGAGGTGAGGTGATCGTAGCGATGGATCCGGTAATACTTCGGATCCCGGTAATAGGAAAACCCGCCGCCGGTCTGCGAGATCAGGCAGTGGTAGACATCGTTAAAGAGGTAGTTGAACCACGGTCGCGGTGTATCGGGCCGGGTGACAATGAATTCAGAACCGTCGTTGCTGAAATGTCCGTATTTCATAGGAAGGTTCTACGCGCTGGCGAAGACGTCGCGAATAACGAGGCTTGCAGCGCCCAGGGCGACGGAGTTGTCTCCCAAACGGGCAGGAACAATCTTCACAGCGTTGGCCATCTCTTCAAAGGCGCACATCCGCACCATCTTTTTCACCGCTTCAATCAGGGCTGGACCCGCGGCCTCGATACCGCCACCGATGACCACGGCCCCGGGATTGAGCAGGTTGATCAGGAAGGCCACCCGGACCCCCAGGCGCTCTCCCGCCCTCTGCACCACCTCGACGGCAAGCTTGTCGCCGGTGTGAACCGCCTCAAAAACCGCCTCCAGCGAAATCTTTTCCAGCTTCCCCTGCACCAGCTCCGAGATCTTGGAGACGGATCCCTTCTCAAGCGCCTCCTTCGCCTCGTCCGGAATCCCCAGGTGGGAGGGCCAAGGCTTCAGGGCCGAGATGTTTCCGATCCAGACATCTCCGATATCCAGCTGATCCTTGATGGAGACCTCGCCGGCGGTTCCGCTGATGCCGTGGTAAATCTCGCCGTTGATGATCATCCCGCAGCCGACCCCGGAGTACATGAAGAGCATGATGTCGACATCGGTGCCCGCACCCAGCGACCATTCCCCATAGGCGGCGGTGGTCACGTCGTGCTCCAGCTTCACCGGCATCTTGAAGCGATCCTGCAGGAGGGAGGTCACCGGGACGTAGATGGAGGCCACCCCTTCGGTGCAGCGGACAGTACCCACCTCCCGGTCAATCACCCCGGAGGCCCCGATCTGGATTCCGCGGATCTTCTTCCGGTCCACGCCGGAGGACTCGATGACCCGCTCAACCTCCTCCATCAGCGTCTTGACCACGTGATCGGCAGTGTCCCGCGGCCGCGGCGCGCGGGAATGGGAGACCACCGACCCCTCGAGATCCGCCAGCACCGTCGAAACATGGAAGACGCCCAGATCTACCCCGACAACATAAGCGGATTTCGGGTTCAAAACCACAATCGTAGGCCGCCGGCCACCCGAGGAGATGTCCAGGCCCTTCTCGATGACGATCCCCAACTCTATGAAATTGTTGACGTAGTTGGAAACCGTTACAATGTTGAGCTTGGTGAGCTTCGAGATATCGGTGCGTGAGATCGGTCCGTAGCGCTTGATGGCCTCAAGAATAGAGACATTCTTGCGCTCGCGTTCGGTTAGGGCGTGATCTTCCAAATCGGTGGTTTTCACTCTGGGAAACCTTTCACAATGGCTTAGCTAATCCAGTTAAACGTTTTATAAATACCTTCCGGCGTGAGCATTGTCAATTAAAAAAACACCGGTCCACTACCCTTACCCTGTTCGGAGCCTTTGGTAGCAGGAGATTAGCGTTTTCCAAACAGCCGCAGGGTCTTCCGCCCTCAGGCAGATGTAGGCAGCACCGAAGTAACTCCAGGCAGAAAAGTTACGAATCCCTTCCCCGTAGGCCGCTTCGATGGCAACGCGGATCTTATCCTCCTCCCCCTTGGGGATGTTGAAGTTCAGGATCCAGATTTGCCCTTCCTTACCGTGTTGCTTAGCCAGGTCGGCAATCCGCCGGGAGAAGCGGCCCACGTGCTTCTCCACCGCCGGTTGGTGGGGCTTCCAGTAGGGATCGGTGCCGATGATATCCACCGATGGGATCGCCGCCGCCTGGGTCCAGTCATTCACGGTGGAGGAATTCACGAAGGGAAGGAGGCAAAGCGCCGCCTGCATCCCCTTCGCCCGGGTCGAATCGCACAGGAACCGGATGAAATCGAGCAGGGATTCCTCCTTGAAGGCCCGCACCTCTGAGGTCATTCGCTCCGGCATCGAATGGCCAAACCGCTTTTCAAATCGGGCCCGGCATTCGCCGCAGCAACAGGCCCAAAGCTTGGCCTCCTCGCTCCCCTCCGGCTCCGGGTAGATCTGAAAGTGCGGCTCATCCCAAAAGAGGACGTCGGCCTTGAAGCGGGCCGCTGCCTCGATCCATGTGAGCAGGTAGTCGCGGAACCCTGGATGGTTGGGGCAGATGGTCGGCAAAAGATCGCCCCGGGAGCTCATCTGCCGCAGGTGGAGCTGCTTCATCACCAAGCTGGAGTAGGTTTCCCCGCCGAACACCTGCCCGATGCCCCACGGATCCAACCAGGCCTCCAGACCCAAACGGTGGGTTTCCTCGACGATCTGTTCCATGGCCGGCTGGTAAAACTCAAAATCCTCCTCGCTGAAGGTGTGGACGACGTAGGTGCAACCGGCATCCCGAATCGCCTGCAGATCATCCTTCACCCGCCACGGAATACGGTTCCCGTAGTAGCTGACTCCCAGTTTCACAGGAGTCATAACCTCCCTGGCCTTTCGACTCGCTGATCGTTCATCCTGAGCCTGTCGTCACTTCCGTTCGCCCTGAGCCTGTCGAAGGGCAACGGCAGCTCAGGGTGAACGGCCTCTCCGCGAATGATCGTCTCTGTGACGCGAAATTGGTCGTCCCACAGCACTAGGTCCGCCTGGCGGCCGGCCTCCAGAGTTCCGATTCGCCTTTCCAGGCCGAGGGTGCGGGCCGGGTGGAGGCTGGCCATCGCGATCGCCTCCTGGAAGCTGACCCCCATCAGCTTGATGGCGCGCCGGATCAAATCATCCAGGAGCAAAGTGGTTCCAAACAGCTTGGGGTGGGCAGGATCCTCGCGATACCAAGCAGACCCCCCTTCCGAATGATACGGCCGGCCATCGTATTGATACACACCGTCGGGAAGGCCGGCTGCCGGCAAGGCGTCGGTGATCAGAACGAGGGCATCGGGGGA
>JAHFFF010000110.1 GCA_023248095.1 Candidatus Omnitrophota bacterium
AGCCTTGGTCAGTTTGCCCATCGGCAAGGTCAGGCGGCTCAGCTGTTCCTGCGTCAGCTGGAATAAAACGTACGACTGGTCCTTATCGGGATCCACCGCCTTGGAGACGGCGTAGCGCTTTCGGCTCTCATCCCAGACGACGCTGGCGTAATGGCCGGTGGCCAAGCGATCGATGCCGAGGGTCTGGGCCTTTTCCAGCAGGATTCCGCTCTTGATCTTCCGGTTGCAGACAACGCAGGGGTTGGGAGTCAGCCCGTGCGTGTAGCTCTCCACAAAGTAGTCCATCACATTCGCCTTGAAGGGAACAGAGGCCTCTACGACGTAGAAGGGAATCCCCAGCCGGTCGGCAACGGCCCGGGCATCCTCGATGTCACGCGTGGAGCAGCAGGTCTGCCCCTTGGGTACCGTGTCGCACAGCTCCTTGGGCCAGGTCTTCAAGGTCATGCCGATCACCTCGTAGCCTTCCTCCCGGAGCAGGTAGGCGGTGACCGAAGAATCTACCCCGCCGCTCATGGCCACGACCACTGACTCCTTCACCGAACTGCCTCCGGCTTGCGCAGACCCCGGCGGAACTTTTCCAGTTGAACGGACGCCATCGTAAAGCTCTCCTTTGCGGAGGGAAAGGAACCCTGTCCCACCGCCTTACGGAATTGACCCACCGCTTTCAGAACAGCCTGGTCCACCCTTGCAAAAGTCCGCGCAAACTTTGGATGGAAAGAACCGCTCAGGTGGAGCAGGTCCTGCGTGACCAGCACCTGCCCGTCGCAATGGGGGCCCGCGCCGATCCCGAAGGTGGGGATGCTGAGGCGGCGCGTCGTCTCAGCCGCCACCTCGCGCGGGACGCACTCCAGCACGATCCCGAAACAGCCGGCCTTCTCCAACTCCTGCGCCGCCTTGACCAAGGCCACCGCCGACTGCGCCTCCTTCGCCTGCACGTGGAAGCCGCCGAGCTTGCCGGCAGTCTGCGGCGTCAATCCCAAGTGACCGAGGACCGGGATGCCGGCGTCCAGTATGGCCCGCACCGCCCGCAAAGATTCCATCGATCCCTGCCCTCCTTCCACCTTCACCGCATCACAGCCGGCCTCCTTGAGGAACCGCCCGGCGTTCCGGACCGATTTTTCCAATGAGATATTGAAGGACATGAACGGCATGTCCCCCACCAAAAGGGCCCGGGAAACCCCGCGCCGCACCGCCTTCGCGTGGTGCAACATCTCCTCCATCGTCACCGGAACGGTCGTGGGGTAACCGAGCGCCACCATCCCCAACGAGTCTCCGACCAAGATGATGTCGATCCCAGCTTCATCCACCAAACGGGCAATCGGCAGGTCGTAGGCAGTGAGCATGGTAAGCTTCTCGCCCCGTCGCTTCTTTTCCAACAAACCGGGAATCGTCACCCTCTGCGGATCAGGCATTCGGGCGTTCCACCTGCAGCTTAAAAGCCTCGACGGTATTGCGCATGAGCGTCGCCACCACCACCGGCCCCACCCCTCCCGGCACCGGGGTGATGAAGTCGGCCCGGCTTCGCGCCTCCTCAAACTCCACATCGCCAACCACCTGCCCATTCACCAGGCTCGTCCCCACATCGATGACAATTGCGCCGGGATGGATCCAAGGACCCTTGACCAGGTGCGGCTTTCCAACGGCCACCACCAGGATCTCCGCGCGACGAACATGCTCCATCAACCGGCCGCGGTCGGAGGTAGCAACATGGCAGATGGTGGTGGTGCAGAAGCGATCCAGCAGGAGCAGGCTCACCGGCTTTCCGATCAACTCGCTGTGGCCGACGATGACCGCTTCCTTTCCATACAGATCGGCCCCTGTGGCGTTGATCAGCTCCATGATCGCCAAAGAGGTGCAGGTCCCGATCCTCGACCAGCCGAACACCGCCTGGCCGATGTGCTGGGGATGAATCCCCTCCACATCCTTCTTGGGATCCAGTTTCGCAGAGATCTCCCGGGCGTCAATCCCGGAGGGCAGCGGAAATTGAACGGTCACCCCTGTGATCTGAGGATCCTGGTTCCACTCGTCTATCCGGCGGATGAGTTCCTTCTGGGTCACGGCCTGAGGCAATCGCTCCAACCGGTACCCGATCCCCAGATTGGATGCAGCCCGGCTCTGGGAGCGGGCAAAAAGATCCGACGCCGAATGGGTCCCCACCTGCACCGACAGCAAAAACGGGGCTTGGCCGTGAAGGCTCTTCAGCCGGCCCACCTCGCGCTTCAACTGGTCATAGATCTTGGCGGCAATGGCGCGCCCATCCAGCACCTGACCCAGTACCCGCTCTTTATGAGTTTCCATTCAGTCGCTCCATAGACCGCTGCAATCGAGCCAACCGCATCCGGACCCGCCGATCCAAGAGTCTCAGATCCTTAGCACCCAAATTAATCTGCACCATCGGAAAGGCAGCGTCGAAGGCCCCCCGCAACAGGGCCTGGCCGGCCCGAACATCCGAGCCCAGATACGGCCCCGTCACCTTGGACAACCGGTGCAGGATCTCCATCGCCCCAACCACCTGTGTACAGATTTCCAGCGGACATTCGATCGCCCCTCTGCGCATCCTCAGCATCTGGCGAGGACCGTTGCGCTGAGCGCGAACCAACCGGTCGTACGCAGCGGCGTCCTCTCGGATGAGTCTCTTCAACCGTGCGCAGATCCGATCCAGGCCCTTGCGGCTGACCTGAAGCCTCCTTCGTTCCAGCGAGCGGACGTTCGAGCGGGAAAGCAGGATGCCGCTGACCATGCAGCCCAGGGCGCACCCCAACGACCCGGCTAATGCCGCTGCCGACCCTCCGCCGGGCGTCGGTTCCGAGGAAGCCAATCGTGATAAAAAGAGCTCAATCTTCCAATGAGAATCCGGAAGTGGAGAGGCGGGAGAGAACATCGGGTTAGAAGAGGCCGGAGGCCCGACCGTTGTCGTCGAGATCGAGCTGCTCGGCCAGAGGGACCTTCGGCAGGCCCGGCATGGTGAGGATCTTCCCGGTGAGGGCCACCAAGAACTTGGCGCCGGCGGCCACCCGAATCTCCCGGACTCGCAGTTTCCATCCGGACGGGACACCCTTCCTCTTCGGATCATCGGTGAGGGAGAGCTGCGTTTTGGCCATGTTGATCGGCAGACCTGCGAAGCCGTCGCTCACTATGCGCTCCAGATCCTGCGGCGCGGATTCCACGAACTCCACACCATCGGCCCCGTAAATCTCCCGCGCGATTCGATTGATCTTCTCCGGAACCGGCAAATCCAGCGGGTAGAGGGGCTCAAAGTTGGCGCTCCTCTCCTGAAGGGCCGACATGACCTCTTGAGCCAACTTCAATCCCCCCTCGCCGCCCTGCTCAGCCACCGTTGAAACCGAACACCGAGTCTTCAATCCCAGACAATGCTCCTGGATGACCTTCAGCTCCGTCTCCGTATCGTTCTGGAACTGGTTGATCGTCACCACGGGAACCAGTCCGAAGCGACGGATGATCTTTAGGTGCCGTTCCAGATTTTCAAAGCCACGCTGGAGCGACCGAATGTCCTCCCGGCTGGAGGCCTCCTCCAGAGAAAGTCCGCCATGCACCTTCAAGGCCCGGGCCGTGACCACCAAAACCGCCACCTCCGGCTTGAACCCCGCGGATCGGGCAACGATATCGCAGAATTTCTCCAAGCCTAAATCCGAGCCGAATCCGCATTCGGTCACGCAGTAGTCCGCCAGATGCAACGCCATTTCGTTGGCCAGCACCGAGTTGGTTCCGGCCGCCAGGTTGGCAAACGGCCCCGTGTGAATGAAGACCGGCTGGCCCTCCAGCGTCTGCACAAGGTTCGGCTGCACCGCATCCTTGAGCAACAGGGCCATAGCACCGACGGCACGCACCTCCCTGGCCGTGACCGGCCGGCCGGTGCGGGTAGCGGCCACCACGATCCGGCCCAACCGCTCCTTCAAGTCCGCGTAACCGGTCGTCAGCGCCAAGATCGCCATCACCTCACTGGCCACGGTAATGTCGAATCCGGTCTCCCGCTTGAGGTAGCCGATGCCCCCCAACCCCACCTCCACATGGCGCAGATTCCGATCCGGGATCTCGGAGACCCGCCTCCAGTAAATCTTCTGCGGGTCGATCCCCAGCTCATTTCCATGGATCACATGGTTCTCCACCATGGCGGTCAAGAGGTTGTGGGCAGTGCCGACGGCATGGATATCCCCGGTGAAATGCAGGTTGATCTCCTCCATCGGAAGGATCTGGGAACGGCCGGAGCCGCAGGCGCCCCCCTTCACGCCGAAGATCGGCCCGATCGCAGGCTCCCGCAGCGTCAGGATCACCTTCTTGCGGAGCCGTCCCATCGCTTGGGTGAGGCCGATCGCCGTGGAGGTTTTCCCTTCCCCGGCTTCGGTCGGCGTCAGGGCGGTGACCAGGATGAGCTTCCCGCTGGGCCGGCTCTTGATCCGCTCCAGCGCCTTCAGAGAAACCTTGGCCTTGTAGGAACCGTACACCTCCAGCTCCTCCAGCCGCAGGCCTGCCCTTCGGGCAATCTCGATGATCTGCAGCGGACGAGCAGCCTGGGAGATCTCGATGTTGGATGGAATCTTACGAACTGTCGCGAGTGGCATGATCAGCCATTATATAGGAAAGTCACGCCGCCTCAAAGGCACCTTTAATCAAACGGATGCGAGGGGCGTGCGGATCTTTATCGGTGAGGATGGAAAGAACATCAAAACGAATGGGGCAGCCCTCTGCGAGCCGGGAGCGCTGCAGGTACCAGGTGGCCAAGCGGACCAGGCGCCTGCGCTTCTCTGCGGTCAACGCCTCCTCGGGCAACCCGAAGCGAACACCCGAGCGGGCCTTGATCTCCACAAAGCAGAGGGCGGCCCCATCCCTTGCGACGACGTCGATCTCTCCGAATTTCGCCCGGACGTTGCGCGCGACAATCCGGTAACCGTTGTCCTGCAGAAAGAGAACCGCCTCATCCTCCCCCTTGCGGCCGAGGAGGAATTTATTCACCGAGGGACCATCGGATCGGCGCAAAGCTGAAGCGGTGGAACCGACAGGGCCCGATCTTCTCCAACGCCTCCATGTGCTCAGCCGTTCCGTATCCCTTGTGGCGTGCAAATCCGTATTCCGGATGGAGGCGGTGGACCAAATCCATCCACTGATCCCGAACCACCTTCGCCACGATGGAGGCACAGGCGATGCTCAAGCTCTTGGCGTCCCCATCCACAATGGGAAGCATGGGAAGGGGATAACTGATCGGAACGGAGTTTCCATCCACGAGCACGATCTCAGGGGAAGCGGGGAGTTTCTGCAGGGCCCGGATCATCGCCAGATGGGTAGCCGCTTGAATGCCCAGTCGGTCGATCTCCTCATGGCCGGCGGCACCGACGCCGACGGAGGCAAAGCGGAGGATCTCCCGGTACGCCCGCTCGCGGGCTAAAGGGGATAGCCGTTTCGAATCATCCAGAGGGGTTGTGAAACGATTGCTGTGCAGGAGTACCGCGCCCGCTACTACCGGCCCGGCTAGGGGACCGCGGCCCGCCTCATCGACGCCCGCGATCCGTCCGTTCCTAAGCCTTTGTCGGCGCCGGAGTCTCTGATCGAACCGGAGGAGCTGCCGGAGTCTCGGGGGTCTCGCCAAAACGCTCCTCAATGCGGCCGGCCTTGCCCACCTTCTTGCGCAGATAATAGAGCTTGGCCCGGCGTACCTGGCCCTGTTTCACCAGCAAGATCTTTTCAATAAAGGGGGAGTGCAGATAGAAGGTCCTCTCCACCCCCTCGCCGTAGCTGACC
>JAHFFF010000111.1 GCA_023248095.1 Candidatus Omnitrophota bacterium
TGGCTAAGCATTGTGTAGAGAAGCAGGCCTGCGCAGGCTAAGCCTGGATACAAAAGTAAGGTCCAACGATAGGAAGCCAACTCTCCCAACTCTACGTTGTGCCGCAGAAAAAACGGCAGACCCCCGAGCAATGAACCAACCGCCTGCCCCACATCCATCATCACGTTGTACCAGGCCAGCGCCTGTGTTCTCTGCCGAGTCCCCGTCGTTTCGGGCAGGATCGTCTGCTCCAAGGTGAACAGCGCTCCCCGCTCCCGCCCCATCGCGTTGACCATCCCGAGAAAACAGGCAGCAGCAAGGCTGGGGAATCCAGGGCAAAAGATAAGTCCCACCCCACCCAGCACCGTACAGCCGGCAAGAAGGATCAACGTGTTGCGTCGGCCGAACCGATCGGCCCAGAAACTGACGAAGAAGGTGCCGCAAGCGCAACCGGCCAAACCCACTGCCACCAGGATTCCAATCTGGCCGGCGTGCAGGCCTCGGACGGCAAGATATAGCGCGAAGAGAACTCCCAGCAGACCGATTCCCAACGCCCGCAATAGCGCAGCTGCATAGATCAGCCGTTGGTCTCTCGTCAACTCAGCATTTCCTCTGGAGAGGGGGGCCTATTCAACAGGTTCGATGGCGAGGATCTGATACGTCCGAGGGCCGACGGGCAAGACGGCCGTGACCTTCTCGTTCACCTTGTGGCCTAAGAAGGCCTTCCCCAATGGGGACAACATGGAGATCTTCCCGGAGGCCGGGTCGGCCTCATCCGGACCAACCAGCGTGTACTGATCCTTTGCGCCGGTGGCGAGATCCTTCACCGTGACCCGCGTCCCCAAAATCGCAGCCTCGGTGTTGTGTTGGGCAGGATCCACCACACAGACGTTGGAGAGCTTGTACTGCAGCTCGGTCAGCTTGTCCATCACCTGGGTCAGCCGCTCCTTGGCAGCGTGATACTCCGCATTCTCCCGCAGATCACCGTGATCACGGGCCTTGCGAACCTCCTCCTCCAAGGTGCGCCTCTGCCGACGCAGATCCTTCAACTCCTGCTCCAGTTTCGCTACGCCGGCCTTGGTGAGATAAGTAGTCATGAGGAATCAGACGGGCGAAGTAACCCCGGCCTGGTGACCGGGTACCACGCTGCGGACGGTGACCCAGGGCGCAATCTCTTTAGCCTGCGGATAGGGCTCCATCGTGATGGTGTCCCATGGGCAGATCTTCGGGCAGAGCCCGCAGCCGATGCATCGATCCAGATCGATCTCCACGAGCTTGAACAGCCCCGGTTTCTCCGCGCCCGGAACCGGCTCTATGGAATCGACCGGACAAACGGTCAGGCAGGCCTCGCAGCCGGTGCACCCATTTTGATTGACCACCGCCGCGATCTTCGGGTCTCTGGCTCGCGGCGGCTTATTCGGATTTCCCATTGGGGTAGTGTCTCTAAAACTTATTGTATCATTTTCTTGAGGTCTTCTGGCCGGTCGATGTCGAACCATTCGGGCAAAGTTCTCACGGGCAGCCCCGCCTTCTCTGCGCGCATCTGCGTGACTCGAAAAACATCCGGCGTACTCCAAGGCATCTGGATGAATAGCTCCGGATGGGGTCGTGTCAATCCAATCAGATAATACCCTCCGTCCTCCGTGGGACCCAGCACCACTTGGTCGCCCCCCTCGCGCAGCAGATGAACCGCCTGGTTCAGGTAATCCAGCGGCAGCCCAGGATGATCGGCCCCCAGAGCGATGACTCCCCCCGCCCCATCGGTGAAAGCTTCTTCGAATACGTGAGACAAGCGCACCCCGAGATCCCCACCGGATTGGGGAACCAAGGAAATGGAATCTCCCAGGATTTCACGTACCTTCTCCATCCCCTCAGGTGGAGCCACCGCTACCACCGCATCGATCCCTTTGAGATGCTGTACCAATCCCACCGTCTCCTGGAGCAGGCGGCTTGCAAGGGCCGCTGCCTCCACTTCAGTCAGTGCCGGAATCAAGCGGGTCTTCACCGTTCCGGGTATGGGGGCCTTGGCCATCACCACCACCACCATCTTGGCTGCCCGAGAACGTTTCTCAAAGCACCCTAGGCTGTAGGAGAGGGCAAGGTGGGAATGTTCCAGGACCGTGGGCCACCAACCCTGCGTCTGCCAACGGCGAGCGGAGGTCTTGAGAGGACCAGGCAGCAAACAGACCTTTCCTATTCTCCTCAGCCGCGTCGAAAAATCGAGATCCTCCAGAACCGGCCACTCCCGAAAACCACCTAAGGTCTGAAAGGCCTGGCGACGGACAAAGATCCCTTGATCTCCATAGAAGGTGCGTTGGATCCCTGCGCGCAGAGCACCCCAACGGTCCAGGAAGCGGTATCGAAGACCGGGGGCATCGATCTGCGAGCGGAACGCGCCTCCCACGACCTGCGGATTCGACAGCCCGGAAAAAATCTGCTGCCGCCAATCGGAAGGAAGGATGGAATCGGCATGGAGAAACCAGAGGACGTCGCCGTTGGCCTCCAGTGCTCCTGCATTCATCTGGGCGGCCCGCCCCCGCTTACTGGAGACGACATGCGCTGGGAAACGCCGAGCGATCTCTACTGTGGAATCCCTAGACCCCCCATCGACGACGAACACCTCGTCACCGGAGCGGCAAAGATCCGGCAGCAATCTCTGGAGGGAGAATTCCTCGTTTAGAACAGGAACGATGACGGAAATTTTAACTTTCAAAGCCGGAGGCCACTCACCGAATCCTATCACAGTTCTTGCAAACAGCGCATTGGCACAATTGCGCCTGAATAAAAATAATGTAAAGTTAGAATAAAATCAGGAAATCTGTGTTATTCTTGGTAAGAGGAGGCAAAGACAAAAAGTGAAGCGTAAAAGAGGCTGGCCCGCTTTAGGGTTTACAGCACTTGAGCTGTTGTTCACCGTGCTCATCATCTCTGTGCTCGCGAGCATTGCGATGTACTCCTTTCAGCGCCTCTGGAACCAGGCACGGACGGTCGAGGCGCTGCAACATCTCGATATGATCCGCTCTGGGGAAATCTTGTACCGAACCGAATACGGATTTTTTTCCATGGCGACGGACACCTCCGCCATCAACGATACACTCAAGCTTAACGTCGTACCCCAGTACTTCAATTACCGCGTGCTCGCTGAGGATGACACCTTTCTCGCCACAGCCAGCCCGACCACCCCAATGGGTGATCTCCTCAGCATCAGCATGGATCACACCGGGAAGGTCTTTTACTCCTACTTTTCATCCGCCAATCCTCAAACGAACGACCCATCGGGTAACCCTCTTACTCCATCGCCAGCGTGGCCGCCTCCATGGTTTGACCCACGCATCGCCTTTTCCGTTGCTGTGGTCGCTTCGGGATTGTTTGTGTTTAGGCAGATATCAAGAACCTAAAGGAGGCCGGACGCTGATGATTCGCTCCCGATTCGCATGGGTGTTGGCCTTGGCCGCTGCCACCTGCCTCTGGCCGCAGCCCTGCAATGCCAAAGATCTCAAGACCCCTCCTGCCCAACCGTTGCTGCACTCCCTACTACGACAAGGTTGGCTGGCCTATCATCGCGGCGATCTGATGACAGCACTTATCCTGTATCGACAAGCGTCGAACGCATTCCCAAATGACCCTTCCCTCCGATACGACCTGGGTTGTCTCTACGCCATGACAGGAGGGTTTTCGATGGCTCGCCAGGCATTGCACCAAGCCCTGGCATTGAACCCCCATTTCGCGATGGCCTATGATGCGCTGGGTCAAGTCTACGAACAGGAGGGGGCATTCGACCAAGCGCTCACATGTTACGCAACCGCAACGGAACTCAAACCCCAAGAGTCCAAGTTTCTGCAGCATCTGGGACGGATTCAGGCGCGCATGCCTGAGGAGGATCCCCGATGATGAAACCCCTTGGGAATATGCGCACCCGAGGATTCACGCTGATTGAGTTTTTGATGGTGGCGATCATCGTGGGGCTGCTGACCAGCATCGCGGTAGCCTCGTATCTGCACCTCGTGGACCAAGCGCGTTCTACAGAAGCGCTGCAGCATCTCGATGCGGTCCGCAGCGGTGAGCTCGCGTATCGAGCGGACCACGGGACCTTTGTCGCGGCGATGGATGCCCCTGCCATCAACAACACCTTGGACGTCACCCTCACCCCACGGTACTTCGATCTACAGATCGCTGCCGATGCCGATTCTTTTCTCGCCACGGCCACCTCGAAATCGGCCCTGGGCGAGCCCTTCACCATCAGCATGGATGAGACAGGGCGAGTCTACTATTCTTCGCTCAGCATGCAGCCGGGGGGTGGGGCTACCCCGCCCAGCGGCGGAGGATCGTACGCAGGCGGAGGGAACATCGGAGGGGGAGGTGGCGGATCCATCGGCGGTGGAGGTGGCGGCGGGTTCTCCGGCGGCGGGAGCAGTGGTGGATCTTCCGGCGGTGGCGGGTTCTCCGGCGGCGGTGGCGGAATCATCGGGGGCGGTGGATCGACCGGCGGAGGGGGCGGATCCGGATCCAGCGGAGGGAGTGACGGAGGCGGAGGCACGGGTGGAACTGGGGGTGGTCCCGATGGCGGAGGAGCCTTCCCGCCTGGCGGAACCTTCACCTACATCGACCGGGGGCCGGACCAATGGTTTGGCTGGCCGGATGTGGCATCGCCCGGCCCGAACATTACCGGAACGGTCGGAGTCGATTCGCTTGCTCAGGCTTGGGATTTCGTTGCCAATTCGAACGCGCACTTCGTCACCGACGACCTGGCCCGGAAGGCCATCGAAATCTCCTTTGGGCCCGCCGAGGATTTCCTGCCCAACCCCAATGGCAGTGTAGCCATCGCCTTCCTCGGCTACTACCCGAGCCAGACACCCCCGGCAGAACCTTACCTGCTTCCGTTCATTGAATTCAATCCCGATTATGCCAATGAAGATCCGGCCACCTTGGCTGCCGTACTGGTGCACGAAGGGACCCACTTCAGGCAATACCTGGACGGCTCCCTGCTCGATGACAACCTGACGGTCGTTGACATCGAGTTTGTCGCATGGTGGAATGCGGCCGTGTACTGGCAGGGTGTCCAGACTCCCGCTCTCAGTGAAACACGCCTGGGAGGAATTCAAGACGTCGGCCTATCGTGGGCTCTGCAGGGAGAAAGCTACCTGAGGGACCAACTCGCCGTGCTCTATGAGGACTGAGAAGATGAGAAAGGCAATACCTCTCCTCGTTTTCTGCGTCGCAGGAGTCATCGCGGGAGGGATAATAATCCATCAAGGGAGAGAAGGAATGAGCAAGCCTGCGGCCAAATTTTCCAAGTACCAGGGCAATGAGCCCGGTCTCACCGTGGCGTTTCAATACCCGGAGGGTTGGCGGCTCCAGCAGGAGAAGGGGGCGATTGATCGATACCGGAAGGTGCGCTTACTGGGGCCAAGGAACCAGGAGGATACGTACACGTGCTACATCTCCGTCGCCGGTTTCCCGAAAAAGACAGAGGGTGGAAAATTTGATACCCTAGAGGAATTCGCCCGGAATTACAAGGACCATCTTTTGGCCAACACCCAGATCGAGACGGAGGCTGCCCGTACGGTTTCCGGCCAGAGGGCCCTCGACCTGACCGTCTCCTACGTCATCCCTCCTCTTTACGAACACAATCTCAAACCGATTGAGATTCCGGTCAAGACGCGCACGCTCTTCGCCCAAAAGGGTTCCACCCTTTACCAAATCACGTACGGCGCGGATGCCCGGGAGTACGATCTTCACGCGCAGGCCTTCGA
>JAHFFF010000112.1 GCA_023248095.1 Candidatus Omnitrophota bacterium
GCCGTCCAGATCTGAATGGCTTCTCCCGCGCGACGAATCTGCTGTGTCCGAACCCCGTCCTCACTCTGTGCCGAAGGGAGCATCCCCAGGATCGCCGGTTGATCGTTCACCGGAATCGGAGTAGGACGCCGGTCCACTCCCGGAGCACTCAGGATTTCATCCAGCAGCCCGTTCGCCTGCTGGGCGAGGGGACTGTCGTTCTGGAGCAGGGCATCCACCGTAGTCGGCATCACCTCGCTCCAGTTGTGTGGCCCGATGGTGTTAGGGGTATTGGTGCGGAATTCGTTTCCGAGGGCCAGCAGATCCTGATAGGTGAAGATGACATCCTTCGCTTGACTCGAAGCAGCCTTGATGAGCAGCGCCTTGTGCAGTTCCCGAACAACCTCTCCCCCCTTGGAACTGAACCAGGCCTCCATGGAGGTGGTGATCTGAGGAAGGAATCCCTCCTTCCGGAGAGATTCAGCCAAACTGTGGATCTTGGCCGGATCAGCCTTGCTCCAGTCTTGGAGCTCTCCCATGAGGGTCTGCGTATCGTGTGTTCCGGTGACGGTGACGGAATTGGGGTGGTAACCCTTTGTGTCCCAATAAGGCGCATATACACCATCCAGCCCAAAGATGAGGGGACGCATCCCCGGCAGTCCAAGTCGTTTCCGAAGCTCGTGCACTCCCGGGCTGAGCAATCCGAGATCTTCGGCGATGAACTGGCCCAGCCGGTTGTAGGTGAAGATCGAAAGCAACGGCTGCATCAGAGAATCCGCCGGCCCCTGCGCCCAACGGGCATCGAGCATCCGCAGAATCGGATGGATCCACTCGGATAGATCCTGCGGCATGAGATCCTTATAATCTCCATCAAGCCAAAGATAGGCCTGCCTCTTCCCTGTCTGCGCATCCTGAATGACCCACGTCTTGCGCCCTGAGGCGACGATGTCCGGTGGAACCTGAGCCCGGTCAGACACCGGCTTGAGTGGGAACGGTAGGCCAACTCCTCCGGGGTCATCAATCCATCGCTTTTTCGTCCACGCCTGACTCAATTCGGCATACAGCGCCGACAGAGCGGGAGAGGCCTTCTTGCTGCGCCAGGGTTTTTCATTGGCCGCCGGGGGAATCTGATAGTAGTCGAAAAGGGCACGGAAATGGTCGATCCGAATTCCGTCGTACAGGTTCGCCACACGGCGGATGCGCTGCCGCCAAAGCGGGAAGTCCTCCTTTTCCAGGGCACCCCAATCGTATGGAAACTGCTCCCGAAACTGTCCAATGTCGGAGAAAGGATCCGGGGGAACGCCCGTCCGCCACCCTGGGTCGAAAAACCGGGGATACTTCCGGACTGCGTCGCTGCCAACGCCGAGGTAGATGGGGATGTCTCCCATGATGTGGACGTTGTTTTGATGGGCCAGACGAAGCAGCTGGCTCCATTGCTCGTCGAAGATCCATTGAACGAATTGATCAAACCCCTCGGCATCGGCTAACCATTCCGTGTTCTGTTTGATGAAGCGGCTGAAGGACCGGAACCGATCCGATCGATCGCCAAGCGGAAGCTCTTTCTCCTGAAAATAACGATAGGCTTCTTTCAAGACGTCCATCTTCAGACGGGTAACCGCCCCATAATCACGGCGGGGCAAGTGACGCAACTCGGCTGTGGAGGGTCGGGCGTCTCTGAGCATGGCACTGGCCTTGAGGGAGTTCTTCACTTCGGGCACATCCCGCAATGCGATGGAGAGCGGGTCTGATCCAAAGGCCGTCCGGGCGTTGTAGTAGCTGGGGTCACCTGGGCTGCGTTCCTGGATGGGCAGAAACTGTACCCATTGAAGCCCCCGAGCAGCTGCCCATCGGACCAGCTTCTTCATATCGGCAATGTCGCCGATCCCCTCGTTATCGTAGGAATTCAAGGCATGCTGCGGAACTAGAATTCCTGCGGTACGGTGGACAAAGTTGCGGGGAACAGCATGGAGGGGAATTCCCAATTCCTCGGCCCGTTGGAAAGCCCGCTCCAACTGGTCCTGCGGAAGCTCGGCTTCCATCCAGTCTGCAAGGGTATCGTAAAACTGCCCATTCGTTCCGGGCTTCTGATGGGCCCATTGAGCCGCAATCTTCCCGACATCCACCGCCCCCTCCTCCAGGCCGGCGGCAACTTCCTTCTCGGCCTTATCCTGCATCATCGGGCGCAGGGCAAAGGCGGGAACAGGCTGAGTGAGGGTAAGGCTCAAGAGCAGAGGGAACGTCGTAGCGTGTAAGGTTTTATTAAGGAGTCGCATAGGGTGGACAATAAAGACCGCTTCGGCAGCGGCCTTTTTAAGTAAGTATGCCACAAAGCTCAGGTTACAACAAGGTAAAAAGAATCTAAGTTTGTAAACTTAACGCGAGTTATTTCTGCGTGGGAGGAGAAGCTTCCTTCTGCACGGGAGTGCCGACGGCGGCTTCCAGCCTGACGACCTCTTTCTTGGGCGCCACCTTCCAGAAAACAGCCAGGGCTTGATCCCAGTCGGACAAAAGCTCCTCGGCCTTTTTGCTGCCGGTCAGTTCCGCGTGGCGCAACACCATCGATTTCAGCAGGGATTGGTCCTCCGGATCCTCCACCCGGTGCAGCTCCACGAGCGCAGGGTTGAGCAGCTTGGGGAAATTCCCATCGGCATCCAGCACGAAGGCTGCTCCGCCTGTCATGCCGGCACCGAAGTTCCGGCCGGTCGGCCCCAGCACCACCACCATCCCACCGGTCATGTACTCGCAGCCGTGGTCGCCGATGCCTTCCACCACCGTGCGGCCGCCGGAGTTGCGAACGCAGAAACGCTCCCCCGCCCGTCCGGCCACATAGAGAGTGCCGCCGGTGGCGCCGTACATCACGGTGTTTCCGACCAGAACCAGGTGGTCCGCCTTTGCCGGAACGCGAGGATTCGGGCGGACGACGATCTCACCGCCGTGCATCCCCTTGCCGACGTAGTCGTTTGAATCGCCGACCAGGATGAGGCGGACCCCGGAGATCAGGAAGGCGCCGAACGACTGCCCTGCCGAACCGGAAAGCTGAACCTCGATGGAGGCGCCGCCGGGCAGGCCGCTGTCTCCGTAGCGGGTGGCGATCTCGTAGGAAAGCCGGGTCCCGATCGAGCGCTGATGGTTTTTGACGGGATAGCGCAGGGTCACACGGGCCCGCCCTTCGAGGGCCGGTTTCGCCTCGGCCAGAATCTGCTCGTCCAGCGGGAGATCCCCTTCCCGGTCGTTGCGCTCCACCCCGCACCGCCTCGGCCGCGTGCCGGTCGGGTCGGGATTGGCCAGCAGCATCGACCAATCGATGGTGGACCACTTCGGATGCTGAGCAGCCTTCCCCTTCACCTTGACCAAGTCGATCCGTCCGATCACCTCATCCAAGGAGCGGTATCCCAACTGAGCCAGGAACTGCCGGACCTCCTCTGCGACAAAGGTGAAGAAGTTCACCACCAGGTCCGGCGGGCTCTTGAACTTGAGCCGAAGCTTCGGATCCTGTGTCGCCACGCCGACGGGACAGGTGTTGAGGTGGCACTGGCGGACCATGCAGCAGCCGGCCGCCACCAACGCGGCGGTGCCGAAGTTGTAGGACTCTGCGCCGAACAGAGCCGCCATGACGATGTCCCGGCCGCTCTTCATCCCGCCATCGGTGCGAACCTTGATGCGGCCGCGCAAGTCGTTCATCACTAGGACCTGCTGTGTCTCGGCCACACCCAGCTCCCAGGGGCTGCCGGCATTCTTGATGGAGGAGATGGGGCTCGCACCCGTCCCGCCGTCGTGGCCGGCGATATGCACGACGTCCGCGTAGCCCTTGGCCACGCCGGCGGCGATGGTGCCGACGCCGGCCTCGGAAACCAGCTTCACGCATACCTCCGCCTTCGGGTTGGCCTGCTTCAAATCGTAGATGAGCTGCGCAAGATCCTCGATGGAATAGATGTCGTGGTGGGGGGGCGGCGAGATGAGGGTCACGCCGGGAACCGAATGGCGCACGCGCGCAATATCCTCGGACACCTTATGCCCCGGCAATTGGCCCCCCTCCCCCGGTTTGGAACCCTGCGCGATCTTGATCTCCAGTTCCCGCGCGGAGGCCAGATATTCCGGCGTCACGCCGAAACGGCCGGAGGCCACCTGTTTGATCCCGCTGCAAGCGGAGTCCCCGTTGGGAAACGGCTTCAGCCGCGCCGGGTCTTCCCCTCCTTCTCCGGAATTGGATTTCCCGCCGATGCGGTTGAGCGCGATCGCCAGACATTCGTGCGTTTCCTTGGAAAGAGCGCCGTACGACATGCCGGCGGTGCAGAAGCGCTTGCGGATCTTCTCCACCGGCTCCACTTCGTCGATGGGGATCGGAGCACGATCGGAAGAAAACTCCAGCAGGTCCCGCAGACAGATCGGCTCGCGGCTGTTCACCAACTCGGCATACTTCAGATAATCGTTCCACTGACCGGAATGGACCGCTTCATGGATGGCATCCAGCACAGGAGGGCTGAAGGCGTGCAGCTCCCCGTCCCGCCGGTAGCGGTAGAACCCGCCGGGATCCAACTGCACCGTCTCGGTACCAGGTGCCGGTTTCGGGAACGCGCCGGCATGCAGGGCCAAAACATCCTTCGCCAGCAATTCAAAACCGACGCCGCCGATCCGGCTGACGGTGCCGGTGAAGCAAGTCTCGATCACCTCCGGGCTCAGGCCGATTGCCTCAAAGATCTGCGCCCCGCGATAACTGGAAACGCAGGAGATTCCCATCTTGGACATAATCTTGAGGATCCCGTCTTCGATCGCCTTCTCGTAGTTGGCCCACGCCTGCTCGAGGGTGACACCCTTGAGCGTCCCCGTGGAGGAGGCCCAGGCGATTGCCTGATAAACCGCATAAGGATGGATCGCCGCCGTGCCGTAGCCGATCAGCAGCGCAAAGTGATGCATGTCCCACACCTGCGCCGTTTCGCAAATGATGGAGGCCCGCATCCGCTTCCCCTGCCGGATCAGGAAATGATGCACCGCGCCGGCCGCCATGGCGGCCGGAATCGCTGCCTTCGAAGAATCGATCCCTCGGTCGGTGAGGATCAGGATGGTGCAGCCCGCATCCACCGCCGCCGAGGCCTGCTGGCAGAGATGTTGGATCGCTTTCTCTAAACCGCGGGGCCCGCCGCTGACCGGGAAGAGCATGGAGAGCCGCATCGAACGAAAGGCCGGATCGGTCAAACCTTCCACCCACTTCATCTCCGGTTCCGAGAAGACCGGCGAGCCGAACTTGATCCACTTGGCATGCTCCGGCGTCTCCTCCAGCATCGAACCGCGGGCACCCAAAGCGGTGTTGAGTGACATCACCAGCTTCTCCCGGAGCGGATCGATCGGCGGGTTGGTCACCTGCGCAAAGAGCTGTTTGAAATAGGTCGCCACGATCCGCGGTTTACCGGAAAGGATCGCCAGAGGCGCATCATCCCCCATCGAGCCGACCGGTTCCTTACCCGTCTCGGCCATTGCCTTGAGCATGAACTGCAGCTCTTCCTGCGTGAAGCCAACCGCCTTGAGCGTCCGGACAAGCGGCGAGAAATCGGCACCCGGCAGCGCAGTCCCGGTGATCATCGGCTTGTCGTCGTTGAGGTGCAGCAGGTCCGGCCGGAGCATGTGAGCATGGAGCCAGGCGGCATAGGGCTGGCGTTCCGCCAGTTCCCGCTTGATCTCTTCGTCCCGCAGGAGCCTCTTGCGGGCGGTGTCCACCGCGATCATCTGCCCCGGGCCCA
>JAHFFF010000113.1 GCA_023248095.1 Candidatus Omnitrophota bacterium
ACGGCATTCGCCCCTGCCTGTCCCGCGATGTCGATCAGTCGCCTTGCCTGCTCCAATGAACCGTTGTGGTTGGAACCGGCCTCCGCAATAATGAAGCAAGGATGCCCGGCCCCGACCGCTCGATTTGCTATGCTCACGGGGTTCATGTCGAGATCCTCCCATCGACCGGAACCCCCTCGTCCCTCTTCATTGCCTTCACCTTGTCAAGCCATCCCTCGCCGTATCGTTGGTACAACAGGTAGAACTCCGCCAATGCCCGTTGATCCGGATAATCAACCTCAAGGGAGTACATGGCATGCTCCTGAACCAAGAGATAAGACTGGTCGCCGAACCAGGCGTGAGCGGCACGGTTCCCCTCCGTGCGGAACAACACCTCGCGCCGCACGGCTGCCACCGCGCCGTCCATCATGTAAATCCGAGGATAGTCCTGGGTCCGATAGGCCCACTGCCCCGACAGAAATGGTTCCGCCCGGCCGTCCTCCTTCATCCGTTTCGCCCATTCCGGCCGAGACCGGACCTCCTGAGCCGTGCAAACAGCCGTCGCCTCAGGTGTGGACTGCAGCCGTCGAACCACCTCATCGATCTGTCCCGCCTTGCGGATCGGCACGTTTCCAAGCAGGGTCACTACCCCCTCTGGCACAAACCGGTCCCGGCGCTCCAGTTCGCGACAGACCTGCCGAAGGGCATCCTCCAGTGCTGCGGTGAGGCTGCACAGCTCAGCGGGGCGCTGAAGGAACTCGAACCCGTACTGCTCCGCAACCGGTTTTAGGTCGAGGTCATCCGAGGAGATCACCACCCGGTCCAGGGATCGAGCGGCACGGGCGGCCTCTAGCGTGTAGGAGAACATGGGCTTTCCTAAGAGCAGGGCGTGATGTTTGTTCGGAAAGCGCTGGCTCCCTTTTCGAGCGGGTATGATTCCAAGTGTCTTCATTGTTCTTCCCTGATCCTTTGTTTGACCAGCGTCTACAGATCGGCGTGGGTGGCCCCGCGGACGGAGGCCTTCTGGAGGGGTTGTTCCTCACCCGTGTGCGGATGGCGAACGGTGTTTTGCGCGCCCAACTCATGAATGGCCCACCAGGACAGCTCAACAATCTCCTCATCGGGCAGATCGCTGAAATTGGTACGAACCTGCTCTCCCTGCTCTCCCAATCGCACCAGGTACTCCTCAATCAGATCCTCGTCCGCCGGCCCCCGCTGTCCCGTCACGGCCTTGGAGATGAGCCCCTTGTCCAACGCGAGCTGCCAGAAGGTGGTGGCCGGATAGGCCGTTGTGAAGAAGAAGACCTCTGGTTTCAGGCCAACCTGCTTGCAGAATTCCACGGTCTCCCGAACCGTTTCCCCCGTCTCTCCGGGAGAGCCGATCATGAAGGAGCAGTCGGCATACCCCATGATCCGCTGAGTTTCCCGTACGGCCAGCACCATCTTTTCAACGGTCTGCCCGCTCTTGTCGATGGATTTGAGGATTGTGGGACTGGCCGACTCGACCCCATAACCCGCCTGCCTCATGCCCACCTCATACGCCTGCTCCAGCATGTGGGGCCGCCCCTCCTTCCGGGCTCGCTCCACATCGTCCGCGATGATGTTGGTCCGGCAGGTCCCTCCCCAGGTGATCTCGAATCCGGTTTGTGCGCGTCGCCGGCGCAATTCCGCGCAAAACTCCAACGCCCAGCGATAGTCCGTCATCATGAGGTCATCCAGAAAATGGACGTAGACAAGTCCATACCGCTGCTTCAGGAAGGCCATCTCATCCACCACATCGCTCGGGGAGCGAAGCCGGTATTGCTTTCCGAGATAGGCGGCGTAACAGTAATCGCAGGCGACGGCCGCATAGGGGCAGCCCCGGGAGGCGATCATCGATTCCGAATACTGGCCCGGTTGAGCGGGGGCCCCGTCGATCCATTTGGTTTTCCAATTCAGATGCCCGACCGGGTTGACCCTGTACACATCATCGAGCGGCCAAGGACCTCGAAGCGGCCAAGGCAGGGCATCCAATCCCATGCCGCGATTCTTGAGGGAGGGCCGCAGGCCGTTGTCCTGATACGCCCACTCCCCCGAGGAGGAGCGAGTGCGGTAGGCCACCCCCTTTACCCCTTCGAGCGTCGCGTGGGTCTCCAGCCGGTGGAGGAGCTCTGAGAAGGTCACCTCCCCCTCTTCCTGAACAACGGCGTCCACACCCAAACGCTGAACCATGAAGATCGGTAGCGAGGAGGCGATGCCTCCACCCAGGATCACAGGTACATCCGGGTAGATGGCCTTGCAAAGTCGGGCAATCTGCCGGATTCGGCTGTACTGGGTGATGATCCCTCCCAAACCGATGACATCCGGTTTCTCGTGTCTCAGCGTCTGAGTGATCCGCTCATCGAGCCATTGGCTCATCTGCGCATCACTCATCTGGACCGGCTTCCGGCGTTCTGCGTTGAGATCCAGCACGCTCACCCGGTGGCCATCCATGACGGCGACGGCTGCTACATAACCGTGCCCAAGCGGCATGATGTTGGGAAAGGACCACTCCCGGATCGGCGCATTAATGAACAGGATCTTCAACCCACCCGGACGGGGTGGAAAATTCTTGAGAGACTCCTCATCCGTCAGCCTGGGCCAGGTAGGGTCCAGGACCTCCCCTTCCCGGAATCGCTGATAGAACCGCTCCGGAGCCTTCATTCTTGCATCGCCCCCTGGGGTTGACTCCTTGGGACGGCGTCAGCCCGCCGGCTTTCCTGCAGGACCTTTCGAACTGAGGCGATGACCCTCTCCACTTCACCGTGCACCATGCGAGGAAAGAGGGGTAAGGTCAGTGCCCGCTCATAGTACCGCTCCGCAACGGGGAACTGCCCCGGGTGGTAACCGAAACGTCTTTGGTAGAAGGGTTGATGCGGTACCGGCAGATAATGGACGTTGACCCCAATTCCCTTGGCTCGCAAAGAGCGATAGATTTCCTTTCGGTTTTTGGCGAGCTGATCCAGGGGCAGTTGAACAACGCAAAGATGCCAGGCATGTCGGATCCCTGGTTCCAAATCTTCCTGCCAGCCCAATCCGAGATCGGCCAGCCCCTGCCGGTATCGGCGAGCAATCTCCGCGCGACGGCTCAGGAAGAATTCCAGCCGATCCAGCTGTCTCAAACCCAACGCGCACTGGAAATCGGTGATCCGGTAGTTGTAGCCGAGATCCTCCATCTGAAAGCACCAAGGCTCATCGCTCTCCCCCTCTGCGCTCGGGCGCTGGGTGATTCCATGGTGTCGGAACCTGCGCAGGCGATCTCTCAGATCCTCTCGCCGAGTCAGCACCATACCCCCTTCGCCCGTGGTGATGTGCTTGACCGGATGAAAGCTGAAGACCGCCATATCGGAGTGGCTGCAGCTGCCGATCTTCTCCGCCTGACCGGTCGTCGTGGCCCACTCGGCGCCGAGGGCATGAGAGGCATCCTCGATCACTATCAGCCCGTGCCTCCTGGCCAGATGAGCGATCTCTCCCATCCTACAGGGAAGTCCAGCGAAGTGAACCGGCAGAAGGGCCTTGGTCCGAGGGGTGATCTGTTCAAGGATCTGAGCCGGATCAACGTTCAACGTCTGGGGGTCGATGTCGGCGAAGACCGGCCGGCCCCCCTGATAGAGAACGGCGTTGGCCGAGGCGATAAAGGTCATCGGCGTGGTGATCACCTCGTCGCCCGCGCCGATGCCGGCTGCAAAACAGGCTGCGTGCAGCGCACCGGTCCCGCTGGAGAAGGCTACTGCGTACGGGGCCCCGCATCGGGCGGCAACCCGCTCTTCAAACTCCCGGATCAGCGGTCCCTGCGTGATCCATCGGCTCCGTAAGGCGTGCGCGACCGCCTCGGCATCCGCATCCTCTACCCAGTGGTAGCCGTAGGGGATCGCGTCCACCGACCCTAGACTTCCTCCAGCTGGCCGTCCAGGGAATAGATCAATTCCTGAAGTTGTTGTTTGCTCAACCACTCGGTGTTCGAGTTACTGGCATAACAGAAACCTTCCGGAACCGGCTTGGCATCCCTCCAATTGGATCCTTCCTGTGGGAAATCGGGTTGGATCACGTAGAATTGCGGCATCTCCACCGTGCGCCGCGCATCGTCCACCGGCACCATCACCTCATGCAGTTTCTCACCCGGGCGGATTCCCACCACCTGTTTTTGGCATCCGGGGGCGATGGCCTCCGCGAGGTCCAGGATATTCATGCTGGGAACCTTGGGCACAAAGATTTCACCCCCGTGCATCAGTTCTAGTCCCTGCAGAACCAGATCGACCCCCTGATCCAAGGTGATCCAGAAGCGGGTCATTCGCGGATCGGTGATGGGAATGACACCCGTTTCTTTCATTTTTAAAAAAAGCGGGATGACACTTCCTCGACTCCCCACCACGTTTCCATAGCGGACTACGCTGAATCTCGTCCGGTGAGGCCCCGAGTAAACGTTGGCAGCTGTAAAGAGCTTATCGGCACACAGCTTAGTTGCCCCATAGAGATTGATTGGATTGGCGGCCTTATCGGTGGAGAGGGCCACCACCCGCTCCACCTGCCGATCAATGGCGGCATCGATGACATTGGCAGCTCCCAAAATGTTGGTCTTGATCACCTCCAGTGGATTGTACTCGGCCGTCGGGATCTGCTTCAGGGCGGCGGCGTGAATCACCACCTGAACGCCATCGAACGCCCGGTTCAGTCGGTCCTTGTCGCGCACGTCCCCGATGAAAAACCTCAGTCGGTCGTCCCGAAAATCGCGCGCCATTTCCGATTGTTTCCACTCATCACGGCTGAAGATGATCAGCTTCCGTGGGTCGTGTTCGTCCAGCACCTGTCGGGCAAACTGCTTTCCAAAAGATCCCGTACCGCCCGTGATCAGTACGACTTTCCCTTTCAAGAGCATGCTTGTTTAAACCTCCATAAAAGCATCTAACCCGTTTCTTTCGATGAGGTTGGAGCTGGCGAGCATTATATCACATCCAGAGTGCCACAGAAGCTGCATCAACAGCCTCTCACATCCGTACCCATCCTTCCAGGAGGGTAGAGGGTTGACAAACGTACCAGGTTGACAAACAGCGATGAGAAACTCCTCAAGCGATGCGTCCCAGGGAACCGGTGCGTTTCGGCGAAGCCATTCCTGCAGCATTCCCAGATCGGGCTCCAGCCACCATGTCTGCTGGAACAGGAGGCGGCTTTCCTTCTGCCGGCCCAAACGATTCTCAACGTAGGCCAGCAGGAAGAGGCCTTCGACGTATCGGGTCAATTCTCCTTTGATCACCTCGTGTACCCGATCTATTTTCGGAATGAGATCCGTTGCAGACTCCTGATGCTCCTGCACGTAATCTAACCATCGACGGACCCCACGGTGCGGACCCACCAGCCACCCGATTTCCTCCAATCGACTCCCCTCCGGCAGCAGGAACTTCAAAAGGAACGGTTTTTCCCGAACGGCTGCTTCCAATCGTTCCCTCGCTCCTCCCCAATCCCCTCTTCGAAAATAGGCGACCCCCTCTTCCCACAAGGCATCAAAACGGCCGACCACCGATCCATCGTGGCGAGTCACCCGCATACCCTCAACACGATAGTCGGCCTTTGAATATCCCGACGTATCGGATACCTCGAGCGGGATATCGGTTCCCAACCCGTAGTTCTCCTGTCTGGCTAAAAGCTTGAAGAGTTGATACGCTCCAGGATCTGAAGGGACAAACC
>JAHFFF010000114.1 GCA_023248095.1 Candidatus Omnitrophota bacterium
TCGGCCCGCTCGTTGCGCCGCTTCTGCGGCAAACAGCCGGCCACGTAGAGACGCCGCACCTTCCCCTTCTTCTTCAGGTCGGCCACCTGAAGGATCGCCGCGACCGATTCTTCCTCCGCCGGCCGGATAAAGGAGCAGGTGTTGACCACCACGCAATCCGCTTGGGCCGCATCCTCCGTGAAGGTATGGCCGGCCTTTTCCATAAGGCCGATGAGGCCTTCGGAATCCACGAGGTTCCTCGCGCACCCTAAACTGACGACGTGAACCTTCACTGCGGCCTCAGCCCCGCATGCGTGATCTTCACACCCTTCCTGACACCGCGGCCCAGCCCCTCGAGCTCCTTGCCGTTGAGTGAAAGCCGCATCGCCCCGGCATTGCCGGTCCACAACTCGATCTCTTTCTTGGCCATCCAGGTTTCCTTGGCACCCCTGGCCAGCACATTCTGGAAGATCACCGCACCGTCCGATTTGACCTGCAGCCAAACGTCCGCCGAGGTCTGGGCGGTGAGCTTGAGCGGCTTCGAAGGAGACACCAACAATTCCGCCGGCTCCTGAGTTTTCCTTTCAACGGCAGCGGTCGGTGCCGCACGCGCGGCGGAAGGTGCCTGGCGCTGCTGCGCGAGGGTATGCACCAGATCCATGGTGACATACCCCAGGAAGCCGACACCGATCAAGGCGGTCAGGACGATGCCGGCAGGAGCGAGAAACTGCGCGTAGTTGGAGGACTGCCGTTGAGGCAGCTCGGCTCGTTGAGTCGAACCCACCTGAACCGAAGATCCCAGGGAAGATCCAGCGGTCATTTCCTCCAGCAGGGCCGATCCATCGATCCCGAGGAAGGCAGCGTACTTCTTTACGAAGATTTTTGCGTAGACCGGATCTAGGATTTCGTCAACGCGGCCTTGCTCGATCGCCTCCAGAGTCTTCCGCTGGATCTTCGTGAGGCGGCAGGCCTCTTCGAAGCTGATCTTCTTTGCTTCACGTGCCGATTTCAGACGTTCGCCGACCGACAGACTCACTGTTCGGGACCTCCTTTAAGTACACCTCTCTCGGCTTGGCACCCCGGATGGGACCGACGATCCCCTCCTCCTCCATCTGGTCCAGGATTCGCGCCGCCCTTCCATAACCCAATCTCATCCGGCGTTGGAGAAGAGAAACCGACGCCTGTCCCGTCTCCACCACCACCCGCACCGCCTCGTCGTACAGAACATCCTTCGCCCGATCTCCGCTCGAGGCGGCACGAGTCTCCACATCTTCCAAAACCTGGGCCTCATAGGCAGGGGCCCTCTGCGCCTTCAGGAACTGAACGACCCGCTCGAGCTCGGCATCCGTCACCAAGGTTCCCTGCGCCCGAATCATCTTGGAGGCCCCCGGCGGTATGAAAAGCAAATCCCCCTTGCCCAACAATTTCTCTGCCCCAATGGCATCCAACACCGTCCGCGAATCAACGCGCGAGGCCACCTGGAACGAGATGCGGGCCGGGAAGTTGGCCTTGATCACGCCGGTCAACACATCCACCGAGGGCCGCTGAGTGGCCAGCACCATGTGGATCCCAACCGCCCTGGACAAATGCGCCAGGCGGGCAATCGCCTTCTCCGCCTCCGCCTGAGCCACCAGCATGAGGTCCGCCAACTCGTCGATGATCACCACCAGATAAGGAAGGGATTCCGGGATCTCCTCTTTCGGCAATTGGTTCAAGGCCATCTTCTGGTGATACGTCTCGATGTTACGGACCCCGAGCTTTGCAAAGAGGCGATACCGGGTCTCCATCTCCTCAATGACCCACTCGAGAGCGGCGGGAACCTTCTTGGGGTTAGTCACAACCGGCATCAGCAGGTGGGGCAGTCCGTTAAAGACCGCCAGCTCCACCATCTTCGGATCGACCATCAGGAAGCGCACCTCCTCCGGCGTCGCGTTGAAAAGGATGGAGATGATCAGGGCGTTCATGCAGACGGTCTTGCCGGAACCGGTCGCCCCCGCGATGAGCAGGTGTGGCATCCCGGCCAGATCGGCCATGAGTGGGTGCCCCGCCGAATCCTTCCCGATCGCCAGCGTCAGCTTGGACCGGGCCTGCTGGAATTCCTTTGACTGCAGCACGTCCCGCAACGTGACCATCGAGGTGGATTGGTTCGGGACCTCGATCCCGACCCTCGCCTTGCCCGGGATGGGGGCGATGATGCGCACCGACGAGGCCTTCATCGCCAGCGCGAGGTCATCGGACAGAGTGGTGATCTTCTGGATCTTCACGCCGGCGGCCGGCTCCACCTCGTACCGGGTGATCACCGGCCCCAGCTCCACCTCGGCCACACGGGCCTCGATGCCAAAATCGCTCAGCGTCTCCTCCAACACCTTCGCGTTGGCCTGGATCTGCTCCTTGCTCTGGCCCGTTTGAGCAGACTGCACCGGAGGATTCAGCAAATCCAGGGAAGGCAGTTGGAACGGGAGCTTGACGCTCGGAGCCTCTGGGGCGGGAGCGGGACTTCTTCTTGCCGGAGTAGGAGCCGACGCCGGAGCCGCCATCTTGATCTCCGGAGCAAATTCTGGCTTTGGCTTCGCGGGTTCGGCAGAAACATTGTCGCGAACGGTGATCGGCTTGGAAACAGAGGCACCGGTCCGGTGAACCTCTGTGACCTTACGGGACGCCTTGGCCTGTTGCCCAAGCCACCGACCCGTTCCGGCCAAGGCATCCGTCCCTGCCCTCAAGACCGGCCAGACCGCCAGCTCCGTAGAAACCATCAAGCAGAGGAGCCCGACCGTCATCAACACCACCACCGCGCCCCACCATCCGAAATACTGGAGCATCTGATTCCCGATCAGGATGCCCACCACGCCACCCCGCTGGAATCGGGCAGCCTCCGGCGTTTGCGTCCAGACAATGGAAAGCAAGCTGCTGGCGGCTATGCAGAGGAGAGCTGTGGTGACGAACTTGAGGGCCGGTTTGTGGGGCGGGGTGCCGTTAAAGAAGGCCACCGCCCAGAGGATGGCCAATGGAGGAAGCATGAAACCGGTCCATCCGAGGGTAAGACAAACCGCCTGGGCCAACCATGCCCCGACAATACCGCAGAGGTTATGGTTCTCCGGCGAAGGCTGCGAGGTAAAGAACGACAGATCCCCCGGACGGTAGGAGATCAGGCTCATAAAGAGAAAAAGACTTCCTGCCAGAAGGAGAACCCCGAACAGCTCGTTTCGCCGACGGGGAGTTAACGAGAGAATGGTTCGCTTGGCCCGCCCCATGTTCGGTCCCGCGCCGCGCCGGTCGAAGCCCCGCTGCGAAAACCCTCAGACGAGGGACTCCGAGCGCCCCCACCTCGATGCCTTTCCCGATCACGGCTCGGAGGACCGCCAGGACCCCGACGAAATTCACCGGGCCGACGGAAGTCCCGATCCCCACGAGGCCGTTCACGATCCCCGCTGGGTCGGCCACGATCGCGGTCCCCACCCGGTCGCCGGGCTGGAGGAACAGGCGCCGTCCCCTCCGGCAACAGGGCCTGCCGATGGCTGAGGTTGATCCGGCCCTGCATATCAATCTCCACCACCTTCACCGCCAAGGTGGCGCCGACCTTCACCACATCCTCCACCTTGGGGACAAACTGATCGGACAGCTCCGACACGTGGCACAGGCCTTCCTTACCCGGCGCAATCTCGCAGAAGGCGCCGAAGTTCGTGATTCGGGTCACCACCCCTTGGTACACTCGACCTATCTCCGCCTCTTGCGTTAACCCCTGGATGAAATCGACCGCCTTTTGAGTGGCTGCGGAATCGGCCGAGGCCACGCGGACCGTTCCGTCATCCTCCACATCGATGGTGACACCGGTCTCCGCGGTGATCTTGCGGATCGTCTTTCCGCCCGGCCCGATCAACTCGCCGATCTTCTCCGGATTGATCTTGAGCACCGTGATCCGCGGCGCGAACGGAGAAAGGCTCGGCCGGTGCGTGGAGATCGTTTCCAGCATTTTCTCCAACACCAAGGCGCGCGCAGGCTTGGCCTGCTCCAGCGCCTCGGCCAACAGATCCACCGGCACCCCGTTCAGCTTCAGGTCCAACTGCAGCGCGGTAATTCCCTTCGCGGTGCCGGCGACCTTGAAATCCATATCGCCGTAGTGGTCCTCCAAACCGATGATGTCGGTGAGAACAGCGTGCCGATTCCCTTCCTTAATCAGCCCCATCGCAATCCCGGATACAGGGCCTTTCACCGGAACACCCGCATCCATGAGCGCCAAGGTGGCGCCGCAGACCGTTGCCATAGAGGAAGAACCATTGGACTCCAGGATTTCGGAAACAACCCGGACCGTGTAGGGAAACTCCTCCTTGGCGGGCATCACCCCCTTCAAGGCCCGTTCTGCCAAGGCACCATGCCCGATCTCCCGTCGCCCCGGACCGCGGACCGGCCGGATTTCTCCGACGGAGAACGGGGGAAAGCTGTAATGGAGCATGAAGGACTTGTACCACTTCCCCTGAAGGGAATCGATCATCTGTTCATCCGACCCGGTGCCGAGCGTGGCGGAGGCCAGGCTTTGAGTCTGACCTCGCGTGAACAGCCCGGAGCCGTGGGTCCGAGGAAGAACACCCACCTCGCAGCTGATCGGACGGACGGTGGTGCGATCCCGCCCATCGACCCGCTGGCTTTTCTCCAGAACGGCCTGGCGGACCATCGAACGCTCGAGGTCATGGATTGCTTCCCCCACCTCCGCTTCCGTCAACGTCCCCTCTGCATTCTGCAGCTGCGTGAGGATGTCGGCGACCAGCGCCTTCTTCGTATCCTCGCCCCCTTCCTTCTGACTCCTGGCCTGCAGCAGTTCCTTCAGTTTCGCCTCTGCAATCTTCCGGACCTTCTCGATGAAGGCGGCATCCGGCTCAGTCATCGGGAAAGGTTCCCGGTCCTTGGCACGACCCGAAATCAACTCCTGCTGAAGAGGAAGGGTCTTTAAACCCTGCTCCTGTCCGAAGCGAAGCGCCTCCACCAAAACATCCTCGGGGATCTCATTCGCCTTCGATTCCACCATGATGACTCCCTCTTTCGTGGAAGCCACGACCAGGTCCAAATCTCCCTGCTCAATCTCCGCGAACGTCGGGTTGAGCACGAACTGCCCGTTCACGCGGCCGACCCGGCAGGCCCCCACCAAACCGATGGGCGCCGAGGCCAGCCCCAACGCCGCCGAGGCCCCCAGGATCGCCAGGATGTCGGGATCATTGGTGCCATCGTGGGAAAGGACCAGGGCGATCACCTGCACCTCATTGTGGAATCCCTTGGGGAAGAGCGGCCGGATCGGCCGGTCCACCAATCGCGAGGTTAAGATCTCCTTTTCGGAGGGCCTTCCCTCTCGCTTGAAGAAACCGCCCGGGATTCGGCCGGCGGCGTAGGTCTTCTCCTGATATTCCACGGTCAGCGGGAGAAAGTCGGCTCCCTCCCTCGGCTTGTTGGAGATCACCGCAGAAACCAGTACGACGGTTCCTCCATACTGAACCATTACGGAACCGTCGGCTTGCTTGGCCATTCGGCCAGTTTCCAAAATAAGATCTTCCTTGCCGTATCGCATCTGGACACGGCGCGCTTTAGAATCGGTCGTCACACCAGACCTCCTATGAAGGGTAAAGTTACGTTGCTCGTTGTTCGGGGAGAATTCCGGCTATTTCCGGAGATTCAGGCGGTCGAGAACCTTTTTGTATTCGTC
>JAHFFF010000115.1 GCA_023248095.1 Candidatus Omnitrophota bacterium
AGCGCTACGCCGTCTCCAAGGCGGTGGATCCCGATAAGGACCAGTCGTACGTTTTATTCCAGCTGACGCAGGAACAGCTGAGCCGCCTGACCTTGCCGATGGGCAAACTGACCAAGGCTCAGGTGCGGGAGCTTGCCCATCGAGCCGGCCTTTCCGTGGCGGATAAGCCGGAGTCGATGGAACTCTGCTTCATTCCGGACGGGGATACCAAAGGTTTCTTGCGTGCCCGTGCCCCGCAGGCCTTCGTGCCGGGTGAAATCGTGGATCGGGCTGGAACAGTTCTCGGGACCCACCAGGGGATCGCTGCCTACACCGTTGGACAGCGCAAGGGCCTCGGGATTGCTCATCCGAAGCCGTTGTACGTTCTGCAGGTGGATCCGGCGGCGAACCGCGTAGTCGTCGGAGAGGAAGAGGAACTGGCCGCTCATTTCTGCCGGGTGAAGGAGGTCCACTGGATGGCGATCCCATCTCTGTTGGAGCCGATTGAAGCGACGGTCAAGGTCCGCTATCGCAGCGATGCGTTGCCGGCCCGCTTGGTACCCGATGCCGATGGTATCCGTGTAGAATTTCATCAGCCGGTCAAGGGCGGCATCAGTCCCGGCCAGGCAGCCGTCTTCTACGACGGAGCAATCGTCCTCGGCGGCGGCTGGATCGCGCGGGATACCGCATGAGCGAAGGCAAAGGAGGACCCTCCATTTTGGGGCACATGGATCAGCGACTCCTGTTGGGGCCTCTCATCGTGTGGCTGGCCCAAGCCGGTTTTCCGAACGCGGAATTTGAGTTGAAAGGTGATCTGTTGGTGGTGAAGCTTGATCCGGCCGGCCGCAGTCGCCTTCTAGCAGATTCCGATCTGCGCAGCCGACTCGTTGCGCAAGCCCGATCACTCGGTTTCTCCCGTCTCGCCCTGGAGTTGGTCTGAAGGGCGGCGTAGCTCAGTTGGCAGAGCAAGGGACTCATAAGCCCTAGGTCAGTGGTTCGATTCCACTCGCCGCCAAATTCTTATGAATACCTTTCTCGACACAGTCCGCTCAACCATCGCAAAGCATCGGATGCTCCAAAGGGGACGCCGTCTTCTCGTTGGGGTTTCCGGCGGGCCGGACTCCCTTGCCTTGTTATCGGCGCTGGTGGCTCTTCGGCAGGATTACCGGTTGACCCTGTGGGCGGCTTACGTCGACCACGGATTGCGGCCGGCCGCTGCCCGCCGTGAGGCTCGCCTCGTGAGCCAAGTGGCTTCCAGCTTGGGTGTGAAAACGGACGTGATCACCCGGCCTGTTGTGAAAAGGAAGGCCGAGTCTTTGGAAGCAGCGGCGCGAAGCATCCGCTACGATGCCTTGGCGCAATTGGCGCGCCGGCATCGCTGCCAGGCAATTGCGCTCGGGCACACGGCCGATGATCAGGCCGAGACGGTGCTTATGTGGATTCTCCGAGGCGCTGGTACTACGGGACTGGCGGGGATCCCTCCCGTGCGCGAAATCCAACGGGAGCCAACGAGGAGAAAGCAAGGGGGCAACGGGCTAAAGGAACCGAGGCTTAGGGTTATCCGTCCCTTGATCCACTGCTCCAGGGCGGAGGTCTTAGAATTCCTGAAGGCTCAAGGGATCCGCCCTCTTCTGGACCGGAGCAATCTTTCACGCCGGTTCATGCGCAACCGCATCCGGCGTGATCTGCTGTCCACCTTGGAGCAGGAGTACAGTCCTCAGGTCCGCAGGCATCTGTGTGATCTTGCGGAACTCCTTCGGGAGGATTTGGAGTGGATGAAGAAAGAGGCTCGCAGCCAGTTCCGGCGGGTGGCCCATATAGGGAAGTCCTCTGTTCGGCTGGACCGGTCCCGCCTAAGGGATCTCCATCCGGCCCTGCGAAGGTCCGTTCTCCGGCTGGCGACGGAACGCCTGCAGGGCAATGGACACGGTTTCGGGCTCCGGAATTGGGAGATGCTGGATAGGCTTCTCCTGGAAAACGGCCGGGGGGCCGTGGATCTACCCCATGGGTTCCGGGCTGAGGCGGTGAGAGGGAACCGTCTGATTTTGGTTCGACGGTAGGGTGCGAATCTGGTAAACTAATTTTATGGCCAACCCCATGCGGCAGGATGCGAAGAAGGGCCCGGTGCCGTTAGGCTCACCAGGCAACCGTTCACCGGAGAGTCGTTGGTTCCGCTTCGGGGTTTGGTTGGTCTTGGGCCTGACCTTCTTCTACTATCTGTACCGGTTGGGTTCTCTCTCGACGTCCGGCATTCCTCAGGAGATCTCTTACGGCGAGTTTTACCAGTGGCTTTCTTCCGAACCCAGTGCGCACAAGATTCGAGAGGCCATTCGGACGGAGAACATCATCCGGGGTGAGACCGAGGACGGCCGGCGTTTCATCGTGAATATCCCGGAGAATGATCCGGATGTCATGCGTCTTCTGCGGGACAGGGTGCCTCACTTTAGGCTGGAGCCACCCAGGACCTTCTGGCTCAGTTTCTTCTTCAACCTTGCCGGGCCTCTGCTCTTCCTGGGTGTTTTCTGGCTGCTTCTCTATCGGGGTGCCGCCCAGGGTGGGGGCCGCATCCTTTCCTTCGGCAAGAGCAAGGCGCGTGCGTCCAACCCGGAGTCTGAAGGCCACCGGGTGACCTTTGCGGATGTAGCCGGTGTTAAGGAAGCGAAGGAGGAGCTTCAGGAGGTCATCGAGTTTCTCAAGGATCCTCGCAAATTCCAGCGCTTGGGCGGAAAAATCCCGAAGGGTGTCTTGTTGCTAGGTCCCCCGGGTTGTGGAAAAACCCTTTTAGCCAAGGCTGTCGCGGGCGAGGCAGGGGTGCCGTTCTACTCGATCAGCGGCTCCGATTTTGTGGAGATGTTTGTGGGGGTCGGGGCGAGCCGTGTGCGGGATCTGTTCGAGCAGGCTAAGAAATCGGCGAAGGTCTCCGGGCATGGTTGCATCATCTTCATCGATGAGATTGACGCCGTGGGCCGCCAGCGCTTTGCCGGCATCGGAGGCGGGCATGATGAGCGGGAACAGACCCTGAATGCCTTGCTGGTCGAGATGGATGGTTTCAATACCCAGGAGGGTGTGATCTTGGTGGCGGCGACGAACCGCCCGGACGTGCTGGACCCGGCCTTGTTGAGGCCGGGCCGGTTTGACCGACAGATCGTGGTGGATCGGCCGGACCTCGTCGGGCGCGAGGAGATCCTGCGGGTTCACGTGCGAAAGCTCAAGCTGGCCAAGGAGGTCGACTTAAGGATCATTGCCCGGCAGACGCCCGGTTTTTCCGGCGCGGATCTGGCCAACCTGTGCAACGAGGCGGCCCTCTTGGCGGCCCGGAACAACAGGGAGTCGGTGGAGATGAAGGAGATGGAGGCCGCCATCGAGCGGGTGATGGCCGGACCGGAACGGAAGTCACGGGTCATCTCCCCCTACGAAAAATCCATCGTGGCTTGTCACGAGGCGGGGCATGCCCTTGTCTCCATGATGGTGCCCGGCGCGGACCCACTGCACAAGGTTTCCATCATCCCGCGAGGTGCCGCCGCACTCGGTTATACGATGCAGACACCGCTGGAGGATCGCTACCTCATGACCCGCGCGGAAATCATGGCCAAGCTGACCGTCCTGTTGGGAGGCCGCAGCGCCGAGGAGCTCGTCTTTCAGGAGATTACCACGGGGGCTCAAAACGATTTGGAGGTGGCGACGGATATCGCCCGCCGGATGGTCTGCGAGTACGGCATGAGCGACCGTATGGGGAGTCTCACCTTCGGCAAGCGAGAAGGGATGGTTTTCTTGGGGCGCGACATCGTGGAAGAGCGGAACTATTCTGACCAAACCGCGGTGGCCATCGATGAAGAGGTTCGGCGGATTATTCAGGAGGCCCACGACCGCGCCCGATCCATCTTGACTCAGCACAAGGACCGATTAAAACGCCTGGCCGATACCTTGCTGGAGAAAGAGGTCCTGGATGGCGATGAGGCCAAGAGGATCGTCATGGCGGATGAATCGTCGGATGAGGTCCCGCCCGCCGGCCCTGGCCAGGCGGAACAGATTCCCGGATAGCTCTGAAACCCGCTCGCATCTCTTCCCGAAGGTGAAAAGGTCTCCTCTTGAACTCCTGTGCGGGTCTTTTCGTTTGAAGCTGGGTGGACGGACCCTGCTCATGGGCATCCTCAATGTGACTCCCGATTCCTTCAGCGATGGGGGGCGCTATCTCTCCATCCGCCGGGCGGTCGCGCACGCATTAAGGATGCAGGAGGAGGGGGCGGATCTCATCGACGTGGGAGGCGAATCCACACGCCCGGGCGCCAAGCCGGTGCCTGCCCAAGAAGAGATCCGGCGCATCCTGCCTGTTTTGGATCGGCTGACCGGCAAGCTGCGCATCCCGATCTCCGTCGATACCTCAAAGGCCGCGGTGGCCAAGGCGGCCCTTTGTGCGGGTGCTAGTTTAGTGAACGACGTCACCGCGTTGCGGGATCCCGCCATGGCGGAGGTTGTCGCGCTGGCCGGCGTCCCCGTGATCCTCATGCACATGCGTGGCTCCCCGAAGACGATGCAGCGGAAGGCAATCTACCGCCGGGTTGTCCCAGAGGTGCTGGCGGAACTCAAACAGTCCATCAAGAAAGCGATCGCCGCCGGGATCTCCCGGCGCCAGATCCTCATTGATCCCGGCATCGGTTTTTCCAAGCGGCCGGAACAGAGCCTGGCGATTCTCCAAGGCCTGGGGAGATTCAAGGAGCTTGGTTTTCCACTGGTGGTCGGTCCTTCCCGGAAGTCATTCATCGGGCATGTGCTGGGTACGGAGGTGGAGGATCGCCTGTTCGGAACGGCGGCCGCCGTTTCTCTGGCGGTGATGCACGGGGCGGATGTGGTGCGCGTTCACGACGTGGGTGCCATGCGCCAGGTGGTCGCCGTCAGCGAAGCCATCCTTCGCGCAGGTAAGGGTTAAATGCCGCGGCTGGGTGTCAACGTCGATCATGTGGCCACGCTCCGCCAGGCGCGGGGCGGCAAGAACCCCAGTCCCCTTTGGGCGGCTGTCGAGGCTCAACGGGCCGGGTGCGACAGCATTGTCTGCCATCTCCGAGAGGATCGCCGCCACATTCAGGATCAAGATCTGCCGCTCCTCAAGCGCAGGTTACGGTTACCCCTCAATCTGGAGATGGGGGCCCATCCGGAGATTGTCCGGATCGCATGCAGGGTCAAGCCTGACCAGGCCACGCTGGTTCCGGAGCGGCGTCAGGAGCTCACCACGGAGGGCGGGCTGGATCTCTATAGAGGAAGGCAGCGGGTTTCGCGGGCGATTCGGCAACTGACCAGCTCCGGAATTCGCGTGAGCCTCTTCATCGATCCGGACGCGAGGCAAGTGGAGTTGGCTGGTAAACTCGGTGTGCCCATGGTCGAGCTCCACACCGGCCGTTATGCCGAAGCGCGCACGGCCGATGTACGCAGGCGTGCCTTGAGGGATTTGAAGGCCGCAGCTCGTCAGGCGAAGGAGGCAGGTTTAGCGGTGGCGGCCGGCCACGGATTGGACTACCATAATGTGCGGCCTGTGGCGGTGATTCCGGAGGTGGAGGAATTGAACATCGGATTTTCCATCGTCGCTCGTGCGATGGAGGCAGGGATTTATCAGGCGGTGCGGGGGATGGTGGCATTGGTGCAGGGAGGTCCTCGATGAGGATTGTGG
>JAHFFF010000116.1 GCA_023248095.1 Candidatus Omnitrophota bacterium
AGCGCCGCCGGCACACGGTCGCGGATGAGGAACAGGACCCGTCCTGCTCTTGTCTCCTCCAAGAAACGGCGGCACCGTTCCGCAACGGCGGCCGATTCCACCACGACTGCCTCCGCCCACGGCCCGATGGCCGCATCCACTGCAGCCACATCGGCCCTGTTCACATGGATCAGCTCCGCCAAAACCCCGCTGATTCCCTCACGGTCCAATCTCACCTGATCCAGCGCCGTCAGCAGAGCCTTCACCCCACTGGAATACCCCTCATGGCTGGCCATCAGATCCTTGAGCACCTCCAACTGCGAGGTGACTCGAGTCAACTCCTGCTCCAGTCCGCTGACCTCCTGTTCGACGGCGCCCAAGGAGCTCTCCGTCGCGGAGAGATTCTCCTGGCAAACTCTCTTTTCCTGCTCAAGCTCTTCGATCACCGTCCGGGCCTGCAGTCGTGTCTCCTCCAAGACCTGAACCTTGCACAAGGCTTCTTGCTCCTCGGCGGTGACCTTCGTTGCTTCCATCTGCAGCCGGCCTGCGCGAGCCTCCAGCCGTGCTGTTTCCTGACGGACCCGCGCCAGCTGATTCTTGACCTGGACCTGGGATCCCGTCACATCCAGCAACCGCTCGCGCGTCCGCGCAATCCTGCCCTGCGCTTCATCCACCACTCGCGCACAGCTTTCCAATTGGGCCTGGCATTGCGCAATCCGCTCCTCTTTCGCCTTGCGATCCGCATCTTCCTGAGCCACCAAAACCGTCAGCTCCCCGATCTGCTCCTCAAGCTGGATCACCTGCCGCCCGGCCGACTCAATCTCCTCGCGGACCGCCGAGGCGCGCACCTGTCCCTCGGCAATCCGTTCCCGGTTCATCTGCAGGTTATTCTGCGCCGTCTCCTGCCGATGGCTGACCGTCAAAAAAGCCTCGCGCGCCTGAGAAAAGTCCTGGTCCGCCTGCGAGACCAAGCTCCGGGCCTGGGCCAGCCGCTCCTCCTGGCCGCCCGACTTCTCCTCAATCTGACCCACCTGCGCCCGGAAGGTCTCTAAGGTCTCCTCCTTTCCCTGCCAAAGCTGCGTCAGCCTGGCCGTCTCCTGCTTAGCCAGATGAATCTCCAAACGCTTGAGTTCCTCCAACTGCTCCTGGTAGGCCTTGGCCCGGCGGACCTGCCGCTCGAGCGACTGGATCTGCCGTTTCACCTCGGCGATCACGTCGCTGACGCGGGCCAGGTTCTCCTCGGTCTCCTCCAGCCGGCGCATGGCCTCTTTCTTCTGCGACTTGAACTTGGTGATCCCGGCGGCCTCCTCGAAAACCACCCGCCGCTCCTCCGGCCGCGCGCTGATGATCTGCTCGATCCGCCCCTGCTCGAAGAGGGAGTAAGCCGAGGTCCCGATGCCGGTCCCCATGAGCAGCTCTTGGATGTCTTTCAGGCGGACGACGTTGCGGTTGAGCAGGTATTCACTCTCGCCGGAGCGGTACAGGCGGCGGGAGATGGACACCTCGGTGTAGTCGATCGGAAGCCTTTTCTCGGAGTTGTCGAGGGTCAGGGAAACTTCGGCGTAGTGGATCGGGTCCCGGCGGTCCGACCCGTTGAAGATGAGGTCTTCCATCCGGCCGCCGCGCAGTTCCCGCGGAGATTGTTCGCCAAGCACCCACTTGATTGCATCGGCAACGTTGGAGTTGTGGACGACGATATTCTCCGCCACAAAATTGTGCGTCCCGGCGACGGTCAGGTCATAAACCCACGGCCCTTCCGGCGGCACCTGCTCCACAGCCACGATCTCATCCCAATAGAGATCCGATTCAGCCAGTCGCTCAAGGTGCCAACAGACCGCCTCTGTCTTCGTCGTTTGGGTGCCATGCTTCTTCGCCAAAGCGACGACCTCGGCAATACCTACCCGGCTGGCTTCGCAACGCTGTTCGGTATAGGCCGCCAAGCGGGGCGACTCGGAACGCAAGGCTTTCACGTGAAGGCCGGAGGTTTTTGTCAGATGCCGAATCAGTGGTGTGATTCCGGGAATCAGATCGAGATTGGGATTCGACTGACGATCTGCCTCCTGGAATTGCGCAAGCTCCGCCCGTTTGGCCCCTGCAAATCTCAACGTGTTCGCTAGAGTCTTGAGGTTCTCAACCCCATAGACGTATACCGAGTAGTAAGCTCGCTTCGTTCTGGCTGCGGTATTCGAAGCATATTTGACTTTCGGGCGGATCAACGCGGTTACCCCAAACCGAAGAAGAAGGGTCGCGAGGTCACGAGCTAACTTTTCGCTGGCCGTCGCGTATTCGATGTACTGCATGGAACCACGAGCAGAAAGGTAAGCATCCCCCTCAAAGAGTGCAGAAAGAAACTCCGCAACCGTTTCGTTGGGGGCCGCCATAATCTGCTGGGGAACCCGCTTGTCGGCCGATTTGCTGTCAACTGGGAAACCGTAGAGCCGGTGCAGCGCACGGCATAGCGCTTGCGAGAAGATCAGGACGTCTTTCGCGTTTTGTTTGTAGGAAAAGACCTTTGCTTCGACGCCGAACGCCTCCTCGGCAGAGCGGCGGAAGTCGGAGACGAGATCGGCGTCTTCATTCACAAACCAAACTTGAGCCGCAGAAGTATTGCGGCCTTCGGCAATGAGATAACCCAGCGTTCTTGCTGCAGCTCGGTTCAAAACACGCGGGATTCGGACACGGCCCGTTCCCTTTGATTTGAGAAGGACCCCGGAGCTTTGCTCATCCCAAGAACACCCTTCCAACGCGAGAAGGCACGCCATATAAGCGGCATTAATGCCTTGATGGGAACGAACACCGCGAAGCGAATTCTTCGGCACGCCCGCGGCTCTTTCCAGAGCCGCTAATCCTCCACGCCGCCCGGACATGTCTCCGATAAAGAGCTCTAATTCGGTCGAATAGGGAATGTAGACATGGTCCTCTGGCGAAAAGGCTTCCAAGATCTCCCGGACAGATGCCGTCTTCTCCGTCACGTTCAGCGGCAGTATTCGCGGGACGGCAATCCGAATACCGGCCTCCACCTCATCCGCCCGAAGAGCGTGGAGCTGGCCACCTTTCAACGTGAACAGGGGATGGTAGGGGGTTGCCGTGACTTCTTTACCGCTTTTGGTCTGAATCTTCAGGAGAAATTGAGGCGCGGTGCGCTTGATAAAAGCCGCAACGGGGCGAATCTCCAGCTTGAAGGTGGCAGGATTTAAAGAAAGGACATGAACACCGAAAGGATTCTCGCAGGTGTAAATACCGTCATCGAGAGAAACCTTAGAGGAAGCCTTGCGAAGGGAAATTTCGACCAGGTCGCCGATCGCCCATTGCCGCCCATCGGCTGCCGTCACGCGGGCGGAAGAACTCAAGCACTTACCACACCCGTTGGGGCCCACGACAGCGGTGACGCCTGGTTCGAAGATGAGTTCGGTGGGTTCTGCAAACGACTTGAATCCGAGAAGTTCAAGTTTTTTAAAACGCACTCTTCTCCTTCTCGGGGAGCAAGCCTACATTATGCAGAACGGAGAAAGGATGTCAAGCGGAGAAAAAACCGGAAGAAAATTTCCCGGAAGGAAATTACACTCCCTCCCCAGCCAAGAGTTCCAACTGGTTGGCCAACTCGTTTAGGCTGACACCGTAGAGAGCCTCCACCTGCCCCTGGGTGGAAGTAGCCTCCATGCCGGCCAGAGTTGCCAGGATGCGCTGGAGAATCATCCCCAGATTGTCCGCCCGCAGACCGACAACGCTGATGGCTGCATTTTGCATCGTAAGGGCTCGGTTCAGAGTACCTACCTCCTCGTCATTGGCCAACAGTTCCAGCTTGCCTGCACCCCAGCTAGTAAGAGAGGCAGCTGCTTGCTCCAACTCGTTGACAGCAAATAACACTCCCCGATGGCCTTCAAACTTTTCCCGCGCCCCCTCACCCACCAACACCAGGAACGGGGTCAAGGCCGGAACCCGTTCCTGCAATCGATCGAGAAACTCCGTCACCTCAACCCCACGGGCTTTCAGAACGCTCGGCCCGATTCCAAACAAAGCCGGCTGCTTCAGCTCGGCCCGCAATACCTGGGCAATCCTGTCCACGTTCTGCGCCAACCGAACCTCGGTCGCAATCGGAGCTAGCGCACCTGCCTCCGGCGTCCCCTTCTCCTCCAGGCCGGCGGCGGACGGGTGTGCCCGCCCCAACTCAGCTATGGTTCTTGCACCGCCCGTGAAGTATTCCCCATATTCCGTCTTAAGATGATCGAACGCTCGTTTGGAGAAGGCCGGCTCTTCTGCTCGCAGCTGTTTTAAATCGCCAGCCTCTTGATCCGCCGAACGGGTTCTGCCATAAGCGTTCTGCAGCCGATCTTTTCTATGCCAATCTGCTCTCAGGTACGGTATACCGCTGCCGCCGTACTGACCCAATCTAAGTCGTACTCGATTCTTCTTACGGACGTCGAATCTACTCCATACTTTTGGTGCGAGCTTAAGATCCGTCCTAAGGGTCTCCTGCCCGGGTTCCAAAAGAAATGTTCTCAACTCCGAAGAAATTCGGCTAGCTAATTCTTCTGCTGCTTTTTTGGACCCGACGTAGATCGTAAAATCCTTATCTCCCACTAGGTCACCCACATTACGGTGTTTATAACCAACATCCGTATTTTCCGTAATTCTCCACAGCCAGCCGTGAACAACCTCATAATTGGAGGGATCCACCCGCAAGTGCAGCTTCCAACCTCCCTTCTCCTTGTAATCCCCCTGCAATTCTCGAATCTGTCCCTCAACCAGCGGAGGTACCTCCTCCAAACCGGCGGCGTTCGGAAGATCTGGTTTAACGACGGCCCTTTTGGCTTGGGCTTCAAAAGCAGCTCTCTGCGCCTCATTCTCAAAGAGAGGCTTCACCATGATGGGATCCTTCGGTCGCAAAATCTGCGTGGACGGATCCCGGCGTCCATCGAGCTGGTTGGCTAAATCCTTAAGTTCTTGATCCGTGCCGAATACCTCTTCTCTGGCGATATGATAACTAGGGCTGCGGATAACATCTGTTCTGCCTTCCTTTTCCAGGAGACCATCTAGAGTAGTGAGGAAACCTATACTTTGGTGCGTATGGATATCCCATCGCGTCGGTTTAGCCGTCAGGAGCCGGTAATCCATGACCCAAATTCTTCCCTCTCCATCGAGGGCATAATTCTCAAGCTTTGTATCCAGATGAACGACCCCTCTGTCATGTAATGCATCTTGGAAACGCTTCATCTCCTTGAGAATCGGCGTCAGCCTGGTCATCACCTCCTCGGGTTCCCCGTGCTGAACAAGCTGTCTCACATGATTCGCTAAAATCCGCTCCTCAGGAATTTCTTCCTGAGCAATCACATAGGCAACGGCTTGCGGGGCATTCTGGATTCTGAGAGCAACATTCTCAAATGCAACCGCTGGGAGAACCATGCCCCCTAACCGTTCCTGAGCGACTGCCAATCCCTCCTTAGACAACTCCATCGCCCGATCCAAACCTCGCCTCTTGGCTTCCTCTGGCGAGTAATCCTTCCATGTCTTGTAAACAATTGGAATTCTCTCCGCCCCATAAACATTAAAAAGTGCTCCCTTATCACTCCGCAATTGCAAGCTCACCTCCTCCAAACCCGTGGCTATAGCAGTAGATTTGGCCGACC